>JBJTPO010000360.1:0-4137 GCA_046075145.1 Planctomycetota bacterium | reverse complement strand
CCGCCGGTGAAGACCTACGACCTGCCCGACTCCTTCAAGCCGGAGGACGCCGGCTCCGGCGAAGCGCTCTATCGCCGCAGCCTCTACACCTACTGGCGCCGGACGGGCCCGGCTCCGATGCTCGAGGCCTTCGACGTGCCCAAGCGGGTGACCTGCGTGGCCCGCCGCGACACCACCAACACGCCGCTCCACGCCTTCGTGCTCTTGAATGGCGTGCAGTTCGTGGAGGCGGCCCGCGTCCTGGCCGAGAAGCTGCTCGTCGAGACGCAGGGTGATGCGGCCGCCGCGCTGGCCCTGGCGTTCGAGCGGCTCACGAGCCGCCCTCCCGACGACGCCGAGCGGGCGATCCTCGCGCGGATGCACGCCGGCCAGCATGCGTGGTATGCGGCCCGGCCCGAGGAGGCGAAGAAGTTCGTGACGGTCGGCCAGGCCATGCGCACCGAGTCGCTGCCAGACATCGATGTGGCGGCCGCGGCGGGCGTGATCAACGCCCTGATGAACTACGATGAAAGCGTGGTGAAGCGATGAACCTCCTTCCTGGGCAGCCGAGGGCGATGCAGCAGGCACCGGTCGACCGGCGGCAGTGGCTCGGCCAGTTTGGCATGGGCTTCGGCTCGGTGGCCCTGGCGCACCTGCTCGCCCGGCAGGCCCGGGCCGAGGCTGGCTCAGGCGACCTCGCGCTGCCCGTCGGCTCGAGCGGCGGCGTGCTCGACGGCTTCCATCTCGCGCCCAAGGCCAAGCGGGTGATCTACCTGTTTCAGTCGGGTGGCCCCTCGCAGCTCGATCTCTTCGACCACAAGCCGCTGCTCAACGAGCGCGACGGCGAACAGCTGCCGGAGAGCGTCCGCGGCGGCCAGCGGCTGACCGGGATGTCGGGCAACCAGAGCTCGATCCCGCTGGCGGCCTCCCCCTTCGCCTTCGCCCGCCACGGCCAGGGCGGCGCCTGGGTCTCGAACCTGCTGCCCCACACGGCGAAGATCGCCGACCGGTTGTGCTTCATCCATTCGATGCACACCGAGAGCATCAACCACGGGCCCGGCGTGACCTTCATGCAGAGCGGCTCGCAGATCCCCGGCCGGCCGAGCATCGGGGCCTGGCTCGACTACGGCCTCGGCAACGCCCAGGACGACCTGCCCTCGTTCGTGGTCCTGATCACGAAGAACAAGGGAGGCCAGCCCCTGATGAGCCACCTCTGGGGCGCGGGGTTCCTGCCGCCGAAGCACCAGGCGGTGCGGTTCCGCTCCGGGGCCGACCCGGTGCTCTATGTCAGCAATCCTCCGGGGGTGTCGCGGGAGAACCGCCGGGCCCTGCTCGACGGCCTCAGGGAGTTGCACGAGCACCAGTTCGCCGCCACGCCCGACGCCGCAATCGCGGCCCGGATCGCCAACTACGAGATGGCCTTCCGGATGCAGTCGAGCGTGCCGGAGGTGACCGACTTCTCCGACGAGCCGGACGGCGTCCTCGACATGTACGGCCCCGGCGCCCGCGATCCCGGCACCTTCGCGGCCAACTGCCTCCTGGCCCGACGGCTGGCCGAGCGGGGCGTGCGATTCATCCAGCTCTACCATCAGGACTGGGATCACCACGGCGGCCTCAAGGGGGGCATCGCCTCGGAGGCCCACCAGACCGACCAGCCGGCCGCCGCGCTCGTGGAGGATCTCGCCCAGCGGGGGATGCTGGACGACACGCTCGTTGTCTGGGGAGGCGAGTTCGGCCGCACGAACTACTGCCAGGGACTCTACCGGCCGGGGGCCGACTTCGGCCGCGACCACCATCCGCGGTGCTTCACGATCTGGATGGCCGGCGGCGGGATCAAGCCGGGCACGACCTGGGGCGAGACCTGCGAGTTTGGCTACAACATCGTCAAGGATCCCGTGCACGTGCACGACTTCCACGCCACGATGCTCCATCTCCTGGGCATCGACCACGAGCGGCTGACCTACAAGTTCCAGGGCCGCCGTTATCGGTTGACCGATGTGCACGGGAAGGTCGTGAAGGGCATCATCGCCTGATGGGCGGCCGAAGCGCGGTCACTCGGGCAGCGAGGTCTCCACCGGCCAGCCGGGATATTGCTGCGGCTTGCCGTCGGGCACCAGCACAGGGAACCGGGGCCAGCATTCGAAGGTGATCGTGCCCGGCACCGCCCGGCCCACGCCCGGCTTCGCAAACTCCCAGCGGGCGATCCCGTAGCCGTCGCCCAGCTGCTTCTCGTCGGAGACGTCAGCGGGGTCGGTGAAGGCCCACGGCCCGTCGCCGTGGGCGTCGATGCCGTGCTTCACGACCACCGCCAGGTGCTGGTCGCCGCAGAGGTGCGCCGCCTTGGCGGTCTTGAGGATCCGCAGGGCGGCGTTCCGGCCCGACTGCGGCCAGCCGTTGGAGTCGAGGTCGGCGAGCAGCCGGTTTTCGGGCTCCCCATGCAGGTGCACGGCGCCGCAAAAGGCCGTCTGGGAAAGGGCGCACTTCGCCCTCACGCCCTCCCACTCGCCGGCCCACGTGGTGAGCCACGCGAGCTGCCGCGGGCCGAGTAGTTCGAGCCCCGCCAGGTCGATCGCGGCCCGATCGGAGGCCGGGTCGAGGATGTGGTCGGGCCGCGGCCCCAGCTTCGGGATCATGCCGAAGGGGCCGGTCTTGAACTTCCGATCCTCGAGGATCGCGAAATCGACGCCCCCGAGCACGAGCCGCGTGAAGCAAACCCCGATCCCCTGCTCGACCGGCCCGGGATCGACCGGGTCGGGCAGGTGCCAGGTCTGTTGCCGCTGCACCATGTTCACGTAGGCGGCGGGGAAAAAGTAGCCGCCGTCGGCCCCGTCAGGCCGCTCGGACTTCCGGCCGCCGGCGCCCCAAAGGTTCGGGTGGCCCACGTCGTGGTCGTCGGGGATGGTGACCGCCGGGCGATCCCACAGCACGTCTCAAAACTGGAGGCCGAACTCCAGCCAGCCCACGGTGTGCTCCGTGTGGCGGTACGTCTGGTCGCCGGCGAAGAAGAGCAGGTCGGGATCGGCCGCCCGTAGGCCGGCCACGAGTTCCTGCCGCTCGCCCGGAGTGCGGGTCGAGTTGCAGGAGAGCACGGCCACCGTGATCCGCTCGCTCGCGGCCGGGTCGGCCCGGACGAGCCCCGCGAACATCGCCCGCTCCCCGTGCCGCACGCGGCAGGGAGGCGGCGCCGAACGGCGCGGGCGCGAGGTCACCACCGAGCCCGCCGGCCGCGGGGCCGACGGGCGCGGTGTCACCGGCGACCGCCAACGCCCCCAACCAGCAGGCGAGCGCGACCGCCGCCACGGATCTCACGGAAACCTAACGCCGCGGCCGTTCTCGTCGCAGGCCGCGAACACGAGGTATTCGGGCGAGACGCCCTCCTTGCCCTCGATGTGGAGCTGGATGTGGGTCTCGTCCTCGAACTGCGTGATCTCCCGCCGCTTGCGGTTGTTGAGCCACGTTGCCACGTCATCGTGCACCGTCACGTCGAGCCGGGTGACGTCGTCCCGCATCGCGGCCAGGTGCAGCACCCGCATCACCTCGATCGCCATGCTCTCGGTCGTCTTGACGGTGCCGGTGCCGCTGCAGGTGGGACAGTCCTGGAAGATGCTCTTCCGCAGCGAGGGCCGGATCCGCTGCCGCGTCATCTCCACCAGGCCGAAGGGGCTCGTCCGCAGGATCTTCGTCCGGGCCCGGTCCCGCTTCATCGCCTCGTGGAGCGACTTCTCGACGCTGCGGCGATACTTCTCCTTCCGCATGTCGATGAAGTCGTTCACGATCACGCCCCCGAGGTCGCGGAGCCGCAGCTGCCGGGCGATCTCCTTGGCTGCGATCAGGTTCATCTGATAGGCGTTCTCCTCGGCGCTCTTCTCGGTGCGGAAGGAGCCCGAGTTCACGTCGATCGCCACCAGAGCCTCGGTCTGGTCGATCACGATCGACCCGCCGCCCTTGAGGGGCACTTTTCTCTGGTACATCTTCCCGATCTCCTCCTCCAGCCCGTAGCGGTGGAAGAGCGGCTCCTTGCCTTCGTAGAGCTGCAGCCGCGGCGCATACTTCGGCATCACGAGCTCCAGAAACTCCTTCGCCCGCTCATAGGCCGCCGGCTCGTCGATCAGGATCCGGTCCACGTCCTCCGTGAACATGTCACGGATGGTGCGGATG
>JBJTPO010000359.1:0-1944 GCA_046075145.1 Planctomycetota bacterium | reverse complement strand
TCGAGCTCGTAGATCGGCTTTTCCAGCGGGAGGCGGTGGAGTCCGGCAGCCATGCGGTGGGCCCTGGGGGCGACGGGTAATGACAGGATTTTCCAGGCCGCGCGGGCCCCGCGTCAATCGGGAAACCGGGGGGCGAATCCGCCTGGGTTCAGGCCCCGGCGGCGGATTTCTCCAGCAGCCGAATCCCGCGGAGCTGATCGAGCACCTCCCGCATCGACTTGGGACGCTCCGCCGGCTGCTTGGCCAGCAGCTGCCGGATCAGCTTGGCGGCGGCGGAGGTGGCGTTCGCGTTGAGCTTGTCGACGGCGGGTGCGGCCGCCTGCACGTGCTTGTTGAGGATCTCGTTGGCATTGGCCCCGGCGTAGGGAGGCCGGCCGGAGAGCAGCTCGAAGAGCACGCAACCGAAGGAGTAGATGTCGCTGCGGGCGTCGAGAGCCTGGCCGCGGATCTGCTCCGGCGACATGTAGCTGGGCGAGCCCTGTGGCGGCGTCTTTCCTCCGAACAGTTTGCCCAGCATGCCCGACGCCTTGCTGGCGATCGCGAAGTCGATCAGCTTCACCTGGCCGTCGGGGGCGGCCAACGCGTTCTCGGGCTTCACGTCGCGGTGCACCCAGCCGCGGGCATGCACGTGATCGAGCGCGAGCGCGAGCTCCGTCACCAATCGCTGCATCCGCGGCACAAGCTGCTCCACGCCGGCCTGGATCTGCTTCTTGAGGTTCGGGTGCGGGAAATACTCCATCACGAGGTGCGGCAGGCCCCCCTCCTCCGAGAGCCGGTCGATCCGGATGATCGTCGGATGGTCGAGCGACTTCGCGACCTTGAGTTCGTGCTCCAGATATTGCCGCTGGCCGGGGTCGGCCGCCATCGCGGGCACGATCACCTTCACGGCCACGGGGCCGCCCTTGGGATCCTTGGCCTCCCAGATCTGGCAATGCTTGCCCACGCCGACTTGCTGGAGGAGCGTCAGGGGGCCGAGTCGTTCGGGCAGTTTGGACATGGCGGCGAGGCGGGCTCCGGTGGCAAGTCTGGTCGGGGCGGGTCGGGTGCGAGTTCGATCGTGACGAGCACGAGCCCCTGCGGCGGTGCCGTGGGGCCGGAGGCCGGACGGCTCCGGGCCGCGAGCGCGTCGGCCAGCCACCCCGGGCAGCGCCGGCCCGCGCCCACCATCACGAGAGACCCCGCGATGATCCGCACCATGTTGTACAAAAAACCGTTGCCCTCGACCTCGATCCAGGCCTCGGCCCCCAGTGGGTCGGCGGCCAGCGGCGGCCGAAACACCTCGAGCGAGTGGATCGTGCGCACCTTCGAGAGCCGCGTGGACGGCGTGGTCTCGAAGCTCGTGAAGTCGTGCTCGCCCACGAGGGCTCCGGCCGCGGCGGCCATCGCCGCCACGTCGAGCCGGCCCCGCCACCGCCAGACGAGATGCCGCGAGAGCACCGGCTTCGGCTCGGCGTCGTGGATCCGGTAGCGGTAACGCTTGCGGACGGCGGTCGTCACGGGATCAAAGCCCGGCGGCGCGAGATCGGCCGCGGTCACCGTGATGTCGGCCGGGAGGTGGGCGTTGAGGGCCCGCTGCCAGACCGCCGGCTCGAGCGGGCTCCCGGTCGCGAAGGCGACCACCTGGTCGAGCGCGTGGACGCCCGCGTCGGTGCGGCTCGAACCCTTGGGCACGACCGCCTCGCCCGTCACGCGGCGGATCGCCTCGGCCACGGCGCCCTGCACGGTCGCGCGGCCCGGCTGGAGCTGCCAACCGGAATACCGCGTGCCCTCGTAAGCCAGCCGGAGGCGGATCGTGCGGGCGAGGTCGCTCATCCCCGCACCGGCCGCCCCCCTGCCCTGCCGGCGCCCGCGAGCAGGGCCGGGTCGGCCGCCAGCCGTTCGGCGATCTGCACGGCATTGGTCGCGGCCCCCTTGCGGAGGTTGTCACTCACGCACCACAACGCG
>JBJTPO010000358.1:0-20348 GCA_046075145.1 Planctomycetota bacterium | reverse complement strand
CCTCGACGAGATCGGCGAGTCGCCGACCGACGTGCAGGTGAAGCTCCTCCGGGTGCTGGAGACGGGCGAGGTGGCCCGCGTCGGCGAGGCCGCCACCCGGCCGGTGAGCGTCCGCGTGATCGCCGCGACCAACCGTGACCTCCGCGAAATGCTCGCCGCCGGCTCGTTCCGGGCGGATCTCTTTCATCGGCTCAACGTCTTCCCGATCACGATGCCCTCGCTCGCGGAGCGGCCGACCGACATCGAGCCCCTGGCCCGCCACTTCCTCGCCCGCCATGCCGCCGGTCGGCCGCTACCGCCGGTGTCCCCCGAGTTCCTCACCGGCCTTCGCGGCCGTGACTGGCCGGGCAATGTCCGCGAACTCAAGCACGCGATCGAGTACGCGGCCGTGGTGGCCCGGGGCGGCACACTGCGGCCCGAGCATCTGCCGAAGCAGGAGCCGACCGCAGCCACCCCGGGCCGGTCGGATCTGGCGGCCGCGGCCGCGCGGGTGGGCGCCGCCGTCAAGGAGTGGTCGGCTGCGGCCCGCCGTGAACTCGCGGGCCTGCCCGAGCCCGACCTCCATTATCGGGCGGTCCAACTCTTCGAGGCCACGCTGCTGCGGGAGGCGCTCGCCCACACCGGTGGCAACCGCACGGCCGCCGCCAAGCTCCTCGGCCTCGACCGGGCGACGCTTCGCACCAAGCTACGGGCGCTCGGGATCGATGACTAGTTTTACGCCCGGCGGGGCATCCATGCCCCCGGCGGGCTTGGCGGCACTCCGGCCTTCGGCCGCTGCCGCCGGCCACACCTCCGGGCGGCCGTGCTCGTGCGCGTTTTGTGGCGCGCAGCGTTCGTTCAGACGAATCCGAGGCTGGACAGCGGGGAGCCGAGGTCGCCGCCTCAACTGTTCGGCCGCGAGGGATTGCCTGTGCCCCGGAGCCGGCGTTGTTGGCAAGTGCAGGCAGGATGCCGAAGCGCAGCCAGCATCGAGTGAGCGGAGGGCATGATGCCCGTAGCAAACGTCCGGGCGACGGGGTCAGGCAAGCCCGAGCCGTGGCGAAAAGTTCGCCGGCGGTTGCGGGAAGATTCGCCGCTCGAAGCGGGCGATTCAGGGGTTAGGCTCGTCTTCACCGCGGGAAACCACCGGTCTTCGCGACATCGCGTCGCGGCACGGCATGTGCAGAATCTCGCATGGTTGCTCCGGAACCGTCCCTGTGGATCCCTCGGAACCGTGCCGATGCCAACCCCCGCCGATGAGACCCAACTCCCCGAAGACGAGGCTTTCGTGCTCGGGATGATGGCAGCCAACGACGACGACACGCTCAGCGACACGGCGATCGACGCCGAGGCCGCCCTCGGCTCGCTCGACCGCGGCCTGATCGCCCTGCATGCCCGGATGAACGGGTGGCTCATCGGCCAGACGAATCGTCGCGGGTTCACCCTGGTCGAGCTGCTGGTCGTGATCGCGATCATCGCCACGCTGATCGGCCTGCTGCTGCCGGCCGTGCAGGGGGCCCGGGAGGCGGCGCGCCGGATGGCCTGCTCATCCAACCTGCGGCAACTGGCCCTGGCGACGCTCGTCTACGAGAGCACCAACCGGCGGCTCCCGCCGAGCATGCTCCACACGCCGGGAACCGTCTTCGCCAACAACAACGGCTCCTGGGGCGTCCATGGCCGGATCCTGCCCTACATCGAGGAGACAGCTGCTGCGGTGAAGGTGAACCTGGAGGTGGCCTACGACATGCCGCCCAACAGCACCAGCGGTGTGGCCACGACACGGATCGCGGTGTTTATGTGTCCCAGCGAGGCCAATGACAGGATTCGTCTCAAGAGCGGCGTGCCTTTCGTGTATCCGCACAACTACGGCTTCAACTTCGGCACTTGGTTCGTGTATGACCCGGCCTCGGGCACGGGCGGCGACGGAGTCTTCTTCCCCAACTCCCGCCTCAAGATGGGCCAAGTGAGCGACGGCGCAAGCAAGACGCTCTGTGCCGCTGAGGTGCGAGCATATACGCCGTACGTCCGCAACACGTCCGATCCCGGCGGACAGTTCCCGCCGAATGCGCCTCCGACCGATCCGGCAGCAATCGGCGGCCTCGCTTCCGGTGGCGACGCCAAGGTCGGACCCAACACCAACGACAACACCGGCCACACCGAGTGGCCTGACGGCCGCGTCCACCACAGCGGCTTCACCACTGTCTTCCCGCCCAACACCAGGGTGCCGTTCACCCGCAATGGTCAGGAATACGACATCGACTACAACTCGCGGCAGGAGGGAAATAGCGCCACGATCCGCACGTTCGCGGCGATCACGAGCCGCAGTTACCACAACGGCACCGTCAATGCCGCCCGGCTCGACGGCTCCGTCCATGCCATGGCCGATGGCATGGACTTGGCGGTCTGGCGGTCGCTCAGCACGCGGGCAGGCGGCGAGTCGGCGGTGACTCCGTGACCGAATAAGACGGCTATTCCCCGCATACCGCGACAGCCAACCGCTTCCGCGCCCGGCGTGCCTCGATCTGGTAGCGTGTCGCAGACCGGCGAGTTCGCCCGTGAACGCCACGAGCGACCGCCGGCCAGCACCCTTCTGTTCCGGAGACACTCGATGGACATCCTCGGTGAGATCTTGAAGCAGGTGATCGCGGGCGCCGCCCAGCCCCAGGCCGCTCCCCAGCGGCAGCAGCCCCAGAGCCGGCCCGCCCAACCGCCCCCCGGCATGCCCTCGGCCGACGACCTGAACGACATCCTCGGTCAGATCTTCGGCGGCGGCTCGGCCCAGAAGCTGCCGGAGGTGGTCAAGCAGTTCGAGGAGCGGGGCATGCGGGATCAGGTCGATTCGTGGGTGCGCACCGGCCCCAACAAGCCGGTCGAGCGGCGGCAGATCGAAGACGCCTTCGGCACGCGGGAGCTCGAGGAACTCGCCAGCCGCCGCGGTGTCGATCGCGATCAGCTCGCCGAGGTGCTCGCCAAGTACATCCCGCGGATCATCGACGAACTGACGCCAGGCGGCCAGCTGCCGAGGCGCTGAATCGGGGAGACGCACGGGGGACTGTCCCCGACCGGGGACAGTCCCCTTTTCTTGCGCTCGCGCCGCACGTCCGCTAAAGCCGTCACGGCACGACTTTCCCGCCGGGTTTGTGCAGCCGCCGCGGGCGGTCGTCGATATGCACTCTCAGGCCGGGCGTGACCGGCTCCGCGGATTCGCCGGCGGCCATTCGTCGCCTCGGCTGGCTCGCGCGATCGCTTCGCCCTCGTTTCCCGGTTTGCCCCCGAGAGCCCGTCCATGCCCACGCCCCCGCGTCGCAAGAAAGCCACCGCCGTCCAAAACCCGCTCGAGACCTACCTGCGGGACATCAACGAGACGGCCCTGCTCACGGCCGACGACGAGAAGCGGCTGGCCGGCGCGATCCGCGGCGGCGACCCGCTGGCCCGGGATCATATGGTCCGGGCCAACCTCCGGCTCGTGGTCAATATCGCCCGCGGCTACGCCAACCGCGGCCTGCCTCTCCCCGACCTGATCGAGGAGGGCAACCTCGGCCTGTTGCGGGCTGTCGAGGGCTTCGACCCCACGATGGGCACCCGGTTCAGCACCTACGCCAGCTACTGGATCAAGCAGTCGATCAAGCGGGCGCTCATCAACTCCGGCAAGACGATCCGGATCCCGGCCTACATGGTCGAGCTGCTCTCCAAGTGGCGGCGGGCGACGCTCCGGCTCTCGGAGTGCCTCGGCCGCACGCCCACGCCGGAGGAGGTGGCCCGGATGCTCGGCTTGGCGCGAAAGAAACTGCCGATCATCAAAAAGGCGATCCACGTGCACCAGGCGGCGCCCCAGGCCGAGCCCACCGAGGGAGGCTGGTCGCTCGGGGAACTCGTGATGGACGAAAACACCCGCTGTCCGGCCGAGGTGATGCTCGACGAGGACACGCTCCGCCATGTGCTGCGCCGGATCGACGAACTCGACGACCGGGCCGGCAAGATCATCAAGCTCCGCTTCGGCCTCGGGGGGGCCGAGCCGATGACGCTCAAGGAGATCGGCGCCGTGCTGGGGCTCACCCGCGAGCGGGTACGGCAGATCGAGAGCGAAACGCTCGCCAGCCTGGCGCTCGAGCTCGACACCGCCCCGCGGGCCAGCGTGCACTTTCGCCGCGGCGCGTGAATCGCTTCTGCCCGTACACCGCCCGCCGCCCGACAGGGAGCCACGCGTCATGGACATCGCCCGCCTGATCCGCCCGGTGCCGGATTTCCCGAAGCCGGGCATCCTGTTTCGCGACATCACGCCGCTGTTGGCCGATGCCGCCGGCTTCGCCGAGGCGATCCGCCGGCTGGCTGAGCCATGGCGGGAACAGCCGCTCGACGCGCTCGCGGCGGTCGAGGCCCGCGGGTTCCTGTTCGCCGGCCCCCTGGCGCTGGAGCTGGGCGTGGGGGTGATCCCGGTCCGCAAGCCCGGCAAACTGCCGGCCGACACGATCGCACACGAATACGACCTCGAATACGGTCGTGACACGCTCGAGATGCACGCCGGCATGCTCGCCCATGCAGCGCGGGTGCTCGTGGTGGACGACGTGCTCGCCACAGGCGGCACGGCTGCGGCCTGCATGCGGCTGGTCGAACGGGCCGGTGGGGTGGTGGCCGGGGCCGCGTTCCTGGTGGAGATCGAGCCGCTCGGCGGCCGCGAGCGGCTGGCACCCCACCGCGTCGAGTCGGTCCTACACTATTAGGACCATGCCCAAGCCCAGTCCCCGCGTCGTCGTCGCCATGAGTGGCGGCGTCGATTCGAGCGTGGCCGCGGCACTGCTTGTCGAGCAGGGCTACGACTGCGTCGGCGTCTTCATGCGGCATGCGGCACCGGCCCTGCCCGCCGGGGCCCTGCCGATCGTCGATCCCCGGCCGGGGCATCAGGGCTGCTGCAGCGCCGCCGACGCGCTCGACGCCCGCCGCGTGGCCGACCGGCTGGGCATCCCGCTCTATCCACTCGACCTGACGGCCGACTTCGAGCGGATCATCGCCGACTTCGCCGCCGAGTATGGCCGCGGGCGAACGCCCAACCCGTGCGTGCGGTGCAACGCCTGGCTGAAGTTCGGCCGGCTGTTCGAGCATGCCGCCGCCATCGGCGCGAGCCACGTGGCCACGGGTCACTACGCCCGGCTGGACCGCGGCCCCGCTGGCGCGCCCATCCTCCGCCGCGGCCTCGACTCCGACCGCGACCAATCGTACGTCCTCTTCGACATCGAGCGGGAGCGGCTCGGAACCATGCTCCTGCCAGTCGGCGGCCTCTCGAAGGCCGCGGTGCGGCAGCGGGCCGCGGCCCTCGGCCTGGTGACCGCTGACAAGCCTGACAGCCAGGAGATCTGCTTCGTGCAACCGGGTCGGCACGCGGAACTCGTGGCGGCCCGGCTCGGAGGCTCGCGGGCCGGCGAGATCGTCGATCCCTTCGGCCGGGTGCTCGGGCGGCATGACGGCATCGAGCACTTCACCGTCGGCCAGCGCCGGGGCCTGGGGATCGCGGCCGGCGAAGCGCTCCACGTCGTGCGGATCGATGCCGACACCAACCGGGTCGTGGTCGGACCACGGGCGGCGGTTCCCGAAACGGAGCTCGTCGCGGCGGAGGTCCGCTGGCTGGCGGAGCCGCCGGCCGGGCCGCTCGCCTGCGAGGTGCAGTGTCGGGCCCAGCGGGCGGCTGCCTCGGCGGTGGTCACGCCGCTGGCGGAGAACCGCCTCCATGCCCGCTTCACCGGCGGACCTGACGCGAGTCCCGGGCCGATCTCGCCGGGCCAGCCGGCGGTGGTCTATCTGGGCGACCGCCTCCTCGGCGGCGGCTGGATCGAGGGCTGATGGACCGCATCCGGGCTGGAAATCCGGCTATTTCCCCGTGACCGTTCCCCGAACTAGGCTTGCGGAGCATCTTCCCGGAGCCGCAGCCCCATGCCCGAACAGCCCGCCCTCGTGTTCGCCGCCGCCGTCCTGCTGGGCATCGTCGCCCTGACGATGCTGCTCTTGGTCATCAGTTACGGGCAGCTCTGGTTTCAGGCCTACTGGTCGAAGGCGCGGGTGACGTTCTTCGAGTTGCTGGGCATGAGCCTCCGCAAGGTCAACGCCCGCACGATCGTGCAGGCCCGGATCATGGCCGCCCAGGCCGGCCTGGGTGGCCTCACCTCCCGCAAGCTCGAGGCCCACTATCTCGCCGGCGGCGACGTGCCCCGCGTGATCCGGGCGCTGATCGCTGCCCAGCGGGCCGATCTTGACCTGGACTTCGACCGCGCCTGTGCCATCGACCTGGCCGGCCGCGACGTGCTCGACGCGGTGCAGACGAGCGTCAACCCCAAGGTCATCGACTGCCCAGACGCGGCCAGCGGCAAGGCGACGCTCTCGGCCGTCGCCAAGAATGGCGTCGAGCTCAAGATCCGGGCCCGCGTCACGGTGCGGACGAACCTTCAGCAGTTGATCGGCGGTGCCACCGAGGAGACGATCATCGCCCGCGTCGGCGAGGGGATCATCACCTCGATCGGCTCGGCGGAGAGCCACTTCAAGGTGATGGAGCATCCCGACACGATCTCCAAGGCCGTGCTCCAACGGGGTCTCGACGCCCAGACCGCGTTCCAGATCGTCTCGATCGACATCGCCGACATCGAGGTGGGCGAGAACATCGGAGCCCGGCTTCAGGCCGATCAGGCGGAGGCCGACACCCGTGTGGCCCGGGCCAAGGCCGAGGAGCGGCGGAGCGTGGCGATCGCCCGCGAGCAGGAGATGAAGGCCGCGGTCTCCGAGAACCGGGCCCGGCTCCTCGAGGCGGAGTCGCTCGTTCCCAAGAGTATCGGCGAGGCCTATCGGGCCGGCCGGCTTGAACGGGCCGCCGGGGCCAACGGGCCTGTCTGAGCCGCCGACCTCCCGGCTTGCCCAGTCCCTCCAGAGCGGCCTCTCGGCCCCCGCTGCGACGATCTCATTCGTCACAACCGGTGGGTTTGGCCAAACCTTGTCGTCCCCGCCTGCCGATGACACTTCTGGAAGGCGGCGATCGTCAGGATGACGGCCGACCCAGGACGGGTTTCGAGCCCGCCGGCTTCCTGAAGAATCCCAAGGCAAGGGAGTGAATGCCATGGCGATGCGTCGCTTGCGACTCTACACCGAACCCGAGGGTGAGTCGGTGGCTTGTGCCACGCTCCCCCTGGCCCCCGCGGGGGTCCGCGTGCCGCTCGGAGAGGTTCTGCCCCTCTTGGCCGACGCGGTCGCCAGCGACCGGACCTGGCTCAAGGACTTCGCCGACGAGGAGATCGCCGTCTCGGCCGACCTCTTCGACGTACTCCAGGCCTATCGGCACTTCCGCCGGCCTGGCGCCTGATCCGGGGCTCGGTTGCGGGGCGCACAAGGCCACGAGTCGGCCGCCCCCTGCGAAATCTCCGCGACCTGGTGTCGGGCTCAGCTCCACGATTGGGGCTTGACCCCTCTAGGGCGTACCAATTTTGGGATGAGAAACCCCCCTTGATGGAGGATTGGCGGCGAACCATACTTCGGCGTCATGCCGCCGCCTCTCAACCTCAACGACCTCGGCCGGCGTATTCGGGCCGCCCGGATGGCCCGGCGACTGACCCTCGAGGAGGTCGTCTCCCGTACCGACTTCACGGTGAGCTGGCTGTCCAAGGTCGAGAACGGCCTGCTCGCGCCGTCGCTCGAGGGGCTGGTGCGGCTCGCGGAGGTGCTGGAATGCAGTGTCGAGCACCTCGTCGCCGGCCTGTCGGTTCCGCCGCGGGTGGTCGTTGATCGTCGGAACGGGGGACGTCCGGCGGCAGGCCGGGACGGCCGCGGAAGCATGGTGGTCGAGCGCTTGGCGGAAACCTGGCGGGAACGGGCCATGGAGCCGGCGATCCTGCACGTCTCCGCCAATGGCCAACGGAAGGCGGTCGATCATCACGACGGCGAGCGGTTCCTGCATATCCTCGACGGTGAGGTGAAGGTGGCCTACGGCGACGAGATCATCCTCCTCGGGCCGGGCGACAGCATCTACTTGGATGCCTCGCTGCCGCACAGGCTCACTCCGGCCGCCCGGACGACGGCCCGCGTCCTGAGCGTGTCGTTCCAGCCATCCCGCAACGGGCATGCCCTCCCCCGCCGCGCCACCGAACCTGCCGCGTCCCGTCCCGGCCGGGGCTGATGAATCGGGCTGGCTTCCCACGGTACACTGTCACCTCTGGCGGGGCGGCGGCCGCCCCGCGCACGCAGTCCGAGCCTCCGGGAAGCCTGTGCATGTTCCCCGCTCTGTCCCGTCGCGATCTGCTCGAACGGACGCTCGCCACGGCGGCCGCGAGCCTCGCCTTCCTGCCCCCCGAACGTGCCCGGGCCGAGCGGCCCGCTGCCGCGGGGCCGAACGAACGGATCCGCATTGCGGTCGTGGGCGTTCACGGCCGCGGCGGCAGCCACATCGGCGGCTGGCTTGCCAACCCCGAGACCGAACTGGTGGCGATCTGCGACTGCGACCCCGGCGTGGCGGCCAAGCATGAGAAGCGGTTCGCCCACCTGCCCAGGAAGCCGGCGTTCGAACAGGACATCCGGCGGCTGCTCGAGCGGAAGGACATTGACGCGATCTCGATCGCCTCGCCCAACCACTGGCACGCCCTGATGACGATCTGGGCGATGCAGGCCGGCAAGGACGTGTACGTCGAGAAGCCCTGCAGCCACAACGTGCTTGAGGGCCGCGCGATGGTGGACTGGGCCCGGAAACTCGGCCGGATCTGCCAGATGGGCGCCCAGAGCCGGAGCATGCCGGGCATGCGGCAGGCCGTGGAGTTCGTGACCAGCGGCAAGATCGGGCCGGTGAAGCTGGCCCACGCGCTCTGCTACAAGCGGCGACCGAGCATCGGCCTGGTCGACACGCCGGCGCCGATTCCCCAGGGCCTCGACTTCGACCTCTGGGCGGGCCCCGCTCCGGCCGCGGTGCCGATCCGCAAGAAGCTCCACTACGACTGGCACTGGGACCACCGCACCGGCAACGGCGACCTGGGCAACCAGAACCCTCACGAGCTCGACAAGGCCCGCTGGGGTCTGGGCAAGCAGGACCTTCCGCGGCGGGTGGTGAGCCTCGGCGGCCGGCTCGGCTACGTCGACAACGGCGACATGGCCAACAGTCAGGTCACGATCTACCAGTGGGACGATGCTGTGCTCGTCTCGGATGTTCGCGGCCTCGAGATCACATCGCCCGAGACCTGCGGTCTCAAAGCCGGCCCCTTGGGCGTGGCCAACATCTGGTGGGGCAGCGAGTGCTATGTCGTGGCCCCCAACTACACCTCCGGCGTGGCCTTCGACTACGACGGAAAGGAGCTCGGCACGTGGTCCGGCGGCAGCGACCAGAACCACTACGACAACTTCGTGAAGGCGGTGAAGAGCCGGCGCCGCGAGGATCTCAATCTTGAAATCGAGGACGGGCACCTGTCGAGTGCCCTGGCCCACCTGGGCAACGTCTCCTGGGCGCTCGGGCGGGCCGTCGAGCCTGGCACCCGTCCCAGCCTGGCGGCCGATGACCCCCGGGTGAAGCACTCGCTCGAGAGCTTCGAGGCCCATCTGGTCGCCAACGGCGTGAACTTCGCCGAAACGAAGCTCCGGCTCGGCCGCACGCTCACCATCGACTCCGCGACCGAGACCGCCGACAGTGCCGAGGCCAACCGGCTCTTCACCCGCGACTACCGCAAGGGCTACGAGTTGCCCCGGACGTGAAAGCCCCGCAAGGGGACAGTCCCCCGTGGGGACTGTCCCCTTACCCGTCCACCGGATGCTCGGGCGTCGGCAGGAGCAACTGCCAGAACTCCAGGTCCAGCCAGCGGCCGAACTTGAATCCCGCCTCACGGACGGTGCCGCAGCAGCGGAAGCCGAGCGAGCTGTGCAGGGCGATGCTCGCCACATTCGTGGCGTCGATGCCGGCGATCAGCATGTGGAGATCGGCCTGCTTGGCCTCGCCGATGATCGCCTGCATCAACTGCCGGCCCACCCCCTCACCTCGGAACGGCTCGGCCACGTACACCGAGTGCTCGGCCGAATACTTGTAGGCGGCCCGCGGCCGAAACGGCCCCCAGGTGGCGAAGCCGGCCAGCACCCCCGGCTCCCACTCGATACCGATCACCGGGATGCCCCCCTGCTCCCGGACGGCAAACCACTCCCGCATGCTCGCCTCGGTGCGGGGCGCGTATTCGTAGAGCGCGGTCGTGTTGCGGATGGCCTCGTTCAGGATCTCGCGGATCACCGGCAGGTGGTCGAGCGTGCAACGGATCACCGATCGCTTCGGCGGGGCGGGCTTCTTGCGGGGCATGGCGGATACTTCTAGCGACGGCCGGAGGCGGGGGGCGGCGTGAGGAGCGAGACCATGACGAGCACAAGAAACCCGAGCGGGATCGTGACGAGGCCAGGCTGGCTGAAGGGCATGGGCGCGAGGTTCCCCGGCAGCCCGTACACCTTCTCGAAGGTGTCGGCCGAGAGCAGGATCCAGCCCAGCGAGGCGATCATGCCCACCGTGACGGCGGCGATGATCCCCTGTTTCGTGGTTCGCGGCCAGAACAAGAGCATCACCAGCGCCGGCAGGTTGGCGCTGGCCGCGATGTTGAAGGCCCAGCCCACCAGGAAGCCGACGTTGAACCCTTTGAACAGGATCCCCAGGGCCATCGCCACGATGCCCAGCCCCACCGCCGCGAGCTTGCCGACGCGAACCTTCTCGTGGTCGGTCATCCGCACGCCGCAGACGTTTTCCACGAGGTCGTGGGCCACCGCGCCACTGCCGGCCATGATCAGGCCGCTCACCGTCCCCAGCACGGTCGTGAAGGCGATCGCCGAGATGATCGCGAACAGCGTCTCGCTGAAGCTCTTGGCCAGGAGCGGCGCCGCCATGTTCGTGTCGGTCGGATCCAGGGCTCCCGAGGTCATCGCACCCAGGCCGAGGTAGAGCGTGAGCACGTAGAAGCCGCCGATCGCCGCGATTCCCACGACCGTGCTCTTGCGGGCCGCGGCGGCGTCCTTGACGGTGTAGTAGCGGATCAAGATATGCGGCAGCGAGGCCGTGCCGCAAAAGAGTGCGAGCATCAGGCTGGCGAAGTCGAGCCGGCCGGCGAGCGTACCCCCGGCGAGCCCCTTGAAGTAGCCCCCCGGCCGAAGCAGTTCCGCGGCCGGCCGCTCCTTGGCCGTGAAGGTGGTGTGCGTGCCCTCGGCGTCGGACCGCGTGGACTTCTCCCAGGTGACCACCGAGGAGTCTTCAAGCGTGGCGAGGTAGGCCAGCGGCCCGAGCGGGCCCGTCTCGCGGGCGGCTCCGAATCGCTCGGGGAGCCGCGTGAGCGTGCCCACCGGTCGCAGGTCGTGGTCCTTTCCCTGCGGCTTGCCGTCCACGAGCACCGTGCCGTCGGGCCGGACGGTACGGACCTGCGGCGTCATGTCGACCGTCCCCGAGCGGCCGGCGTTCACGGCCAGGCCACGCCCGAGGATCAGCGCCGTGAGCACGCCACAGAACAGCACCAGGAGCGAGCCCTTGATGAACTGCACCCAGGTGGTGCTCACCATCCCCGCCGTTACCACGATCATGGTCACGGCCACGCCCACGAGGATCACCCCGGCCCAGTGCGGCAGGCCCAACAGCGGCGTGACGAGCGAGCCGGCCCCGACCATCTGCGGGATCAGGTAGAAGACGCTCACCACCAAGGTCGAGATCGCCACGGCCAGCTTGATGCCCCGGCTGTCGAACCGGGCATCGAGGGCGTCGGCGAAGGTGAACCGGCCCAACGCCTTGATCGGCTCGGCGATCACGAACAGGGCCACCACCCAGCCGGCCAAAAAGCCGATCGAGTACAGAAACCCGTCGTAGCCGTGGAAGGCGATCATCCCACAGATGCCCAAAAACGACGCCGCCGAGAGATAGTCGCCGGCGAAGGCAATCCCGTTGACCGCCCAGTGCACCTGCCCGTGGGCGGCGTAATAGCCCTGGGCCGACTGCCCCTTGCGGCCGAGCCAAAAGGAGAGCCCGAGCACGCCGGCCACGAAGGTGGCGAAGATGCCGATGGACAGCGGGGACGTCTCGTGGAGCATGCGGCCGAATCGCCTCCTACCGGCCCGCCCGGGCGACCATGTACACCACGGAGAGCACCACTGCCGCCACGATCAGACCCAGCCCGCAAGCGATCGCCAGGTTCACACCGCCGAAAGGCCGCTCGGCCACGAGATCCGGCCGCACGAGCACGAGCGTGATGAACCCGCCGTACAAGAGCACGTAGAGGCCGAACATCGCCAGGCCCAGGCGGCTCGCCGGCACCGCCTGCCGTGGCTCACCTGCGTCGCCGTTCGTCATGTGGTCACCCTCCTCGGCACCCGGCAGCCGACCGGGAGAGGCACAGGATACACACCCCGGCGGCGGCTGGCAGGCCGCGTCCTGGTCACTCCAGCGACACCGGCAGGCCGCCCATCCCGTCGCCGTTCCGCCAGCCACCCCCGTGGATCAAGAGCACGAGCGGCGACGGACTCTCGGCCGTCGCCCCCGGCGCCTTCCGGAAGTGCCGTACCTGCTTGGGATGCTCGCCGCAGCGCACGTCGGCGAGCGTGGGCGGCAGGGGGGACACCGCGGCGGCCTTGTCTCGCCGCCGGGCCGGCCGCGCGGGCTCGGCGGCAGGCTTCACAGCCGGCGGTGCGGCGGTGGCGGCGGGGCCGAACTGGTTGCGGAAGGCCACTTTGAAGGGATTTTCCTTCGGGCCGTCCAGGTTCTCATTGACGAGATCCGCCTGCACGCTCGCCCACCAGGCGTCGTAGGCGGCCCCCAGCCGCGCGACCACCTCGGGCTGCCCGGCCGCGACGTCGTGCTGCTCGCCCGGATCGGCCCCGAGGTCAAAGAGCTCCCAGGCGTCGGGCTTATTTTTGGTGTTCACCAGCTGCCAGCGGCCCTCGCGGATGCGGCAGTTGCGGTGGGCACTCTCCGCGGCCTTGCCCCGCTCCCAACGGCCGACATGCGTCACCAGCAGCCGGTCGGGCCATGCGGCCTCGGCGTCCGCGAGCAGCGGCACGAGGCTGCGCCCCTCCACCTTCACCGCGATCTCCGGCGGGATCGTCGCTCCGGCAAGTTCGCAGAGCGTGGGCACAACGTCGACGTGCGCCGTCACGGCCGCCACGTCCACGCCCGCGGGCAGCGTGCCGGGCCAGCGCCAGAAGGCCGGCACCCGCGTGCCGCCCCGGTAGGGCGTGCACTTGGTGCCCCGCATCCCATCGTTGAACACCACACCGCCCGCCGCGGTGCCATTGTCGGTCGAGAACACGACGAGCGTCTCCTCGGCGATGCCCCACGCGTCGAGCTGGGCGAGCAGCCGTCCCATGTTTGTGTCGATGTTCTCGATCATCGCGTCGAACCGGGCAATCGTGGCCCGCTGCTTTGGATCCTCGATCCCCGCCGCCTCGAGCGGCCCCACGTACTTTTCGTCGCTGCCCGGCGGGCAGTCATAGGGCGCGTGGGGGCAGTTGGGCGTGAGATAGCAGAAGAAGGGTTTGTCAGCCTGTCGGCAGCGGCCGATCCAGTCGAGCGCGGCGTCGAAGAACACGTCGGTGCAGTAGCCCTTGGTCCGCACGAACGTGCCGTCGCTGCGGATCACGGGGTCAACGTAGGTGTTGCCGGGAGCGTCGCCGCAGCTGCCTGGGTAACTCTGGCCGATGCCGCCGGCCCCATGGATGAACACCCGGTCGAAGCCCCGCTTCCCCGGCTGATAGTCATCCTCGTCGCCCAGGTGCCACTTGCCGAAGATGCCGCTCGTGTAGCCGGCGGGCTTGAGGAGTTCCGGCAGCGTCACCGCGTCGAGAGCCAGCCGCTCCCGCTCGAGGATGGTGTGGGTGATCCCGGAGCGGAACTCGTGTCGGCCGGTCAACAAGGCCGCCCGCGTGGGGGCGCAGGTGGGGCTGACGTGAAACTCCGTGAAGCGGACGCTCTGGTCGCGGAGCCGGTCGAGGTTCGGCGTCTGGATCACCGGATTGCCGTGGGCGGCGAGGTCGCCGTAGCCCTGATCGTCGGTCATCACGTAGATGATGTTGGGCCGACGGCCGGCGAGCGGCCGCGGCGGCTGGGTCGCGGCACGGCTGGCGAACGAGGCGAGCCGTACCGGGTCAGGTACGGCCGCGGCGGCCTCCCGCAGGCTGCCGGCCGGCCGCACGCCTGCGCCCTTTCGCTTGGTGAGCGAGTCGCCAAGGTCGGCCCGGGCCCGCTCGGCCACCGAGGCGTCGATCTCGGCGAGCACGTCGCCATAGAGCCCGCCGGGGCTCCTGCCCCGAAAGCCCTCGCCGGCAAACAGCGGCACGTGCGGCATCGTGCGCGCGAGATACCGAAAGAACGGCCGGCCGTCGGCAACGGAGCCGGCCCGCTCGATGAACCGCACAGCCCTGGCCGTAGAGCGGGCCGTGAGCGTGGCCTGGTCCTTCGGGGTCACGTCCGCATCGACGATCGAGTCGCCGTCCACCAGCGGTAGCGGCGGAAACGTGCCGGGCTTTGTCTCCTGATGGTGCAGCCACATGTCGTTGGAGTAGGGCAGACCGAAGGACTCGTCGAAGCCGTGCCGCGCCGCCGGCCCGAGCGCCCCCGCGATCCCGATCCGGTTGGGGTAGCAGCCGGTCAGGAGCGCCGCCCGCGAGGCCGAGCAGACGGCCTGGGCGACGTGAAAATCGGTGAACCGCATCCCGTCACGGGCGAGCGAGTCGATCGCCGGAGTGGCCGCCGCCCTGCCCCCGGAGCAGCCGAGGTCACCGTAGCCCAGGTCGTCGGCAAACACGATCACGACGTTCGGCGGCTGGGCCGACCCGGCCGCCTTCGCCGGGGCGGGCTTCGGGACTGTTGCCGGAGCCTTCTCGACCGGCGCCAGGCCGCGGCACTCCGCGGCGATACGGTTCCAGTCGCGCTCGAGCGACGTCACGCGGTCCGGCTGCGATGCGGCGAGGTTCGTGGTTTCGCAGCGGTCGGTGGCGAGGTCGTACAACTCCCAAGGTCCTGCCTTGACCGAGACGAGCTTCCAGTCGCCCATCCGCACCGCGCGATGCCCCTGGTGACACCACCAGAGCGACGCATGTGCCGGCGGCGCGGCCGCGTCGGCGAGCGCGGCGGCAAAACTCCTGCCGTGCAGCGGCGGGGCCGACTGGCCCTGCGGCTCGGGCACCCGCGAGAGCTCGAGCACGGTCGGCACCAGGTCGATCGCGTGCACGGGCTGGCGACGCAACTCGCCCTTGGCGGCGATCCCCTTCGGCCAGTGGACGATCCAGGGCGTGGCGATGCCCCCCTCGTGGACCCAGGTCTTGTGCCGGCGAAAGGGCGTGTTGGCGGCGCCCGACCAGCCCGGGCCGAGACACAAGAACGTCTTCCGCGAGCCGGGCGCCGCCGTGGGATCGTGCCCCTCGCCACGGATCATGATCTCGGCCGAGGCGCCGTTGTCGCTCAAGAACACGACCAGGGTGTTGTCGAGGGCTGCTGTCGCCTCGAGCTGGGCGATGATCCTCCCCACCTCTCGGTCCATCACGTCCACCATCGCGGCATGGATCGCCATCTTCGTGGCCTGGAACTCCCGCTGCTGGTCCGTAAGCGCGTCCCAAGGATGGGGCCGGTCCACCTCGCCGGGGCCGATCCGCGCGAGGGTTTCCTCGTTCGGCTGGTAGGGCGGGCCCACCTCTGGCTCGGGCTTGGCCGGGGCGGTGGCCACGATCCCCGACTCCCGGAGCCGCGTTGCCCGCGCCGCCCGCACGGCATCCCAGCCGGCCCGGTACCGCTTGCGATACGTGGCCACCACCTCGGCCGGGGCCTGGACCGGAAAGTGGGGCGACGTGAAGGCGACATAGTGAAAGAAGGGCGTGCCGTCATGGTCGCGGGCGTGTTCGTCCAGGCACCTGACCGCGTGGTCGCCGATCGCGGTCGTCACATAAAAATCGCCGCCGCCCGCGATCGGTCGGCCGTCCTCGGTCACTCCGCCGGGGTCGAAGAAGTTGCTCTGGCCCGTGTCGAGGACGTCGAGCGACCGGGCGAAGCCCTCGGCCCGCGGATCCCCGTCGATGTGCCATTTCCCAGAGTGATAGGACCGGTAGCCGGCGGCCGCGAGCCGCTCGGGCAGAAGTTTGGCCCAGGCGGGTCGCCGACCATGCGCACCCCCGTTGCCCCCCGGCAGGGCGTCGCGGCCAACCGCCTGCGGGTAGTAGCCCGTGAGCAAGGCCGCCCGCGTCGGCCAGCACCGCGCCGTGTTGTAGCCCTGCGTGAACCGCAGCCCGCCGGCGGCCAGCCGGTCGAGGTTCGGGGTGTCGATCTCGCCGCCGTACGAGCCCAGGTCGGAGAAGCCGAGGTCGTCGGCCACGATCACGAGCACGTTCGGGCGGGGCGGCTCGGCGGTCGCGGCCATGAGCGGCAGGCACGCCGCGAGGACTCCAATACCGACCCTGTTCATCGTTCGATCTCCCGAGTCAGTTCCTCAGAGACGGCCTTCCGGTCGGCCGCATTCATGTCCCGGAGCGTCGGCAGCTTGGGCCGCAGCCCCACGGGCCGGTTCCGCGGCGACCGCCGCCGACGTGCACAGCAGCGCCAGAACCAAGAGGAACCAGCGCACGCAGAGGGCCATCGCAAGGTCTCCGAAAGAAAGCCCGTCCGGGCCAAGCGGAAGGCGGCTAGCGGCCACCGATGCACCAGAGCGAATCGTGCCTCCGGAGGAAGATCCGGCCGTCCACGCAGACGGGGGTGGCCACGGTCATTTCCGCCACGCTCCCGGTGCCGACGACTTCCGGCTCCCCCTGGCCGGTCGCGGGCGGCGCCAGCACCCAGCTCGCGCCATCTTCGCGGGTCACGATCACCCGGCCTCCGCAGATCACCGGCGACGCGCTGTAGGCGTTGCGGTTCTTGGGCAGCTCCTCCTCCCAGAGCGTGGTGCCAGTGGCGGCGTCCAGCCCCGCCACCTTCCCCTTGTCGGTGCAGACGACGAGACCATCCTTGGCGGCAGGCGTCGGCACGTCGGCGCCGAGATCCTTTCGCACCCAGACGACGTGCGACCCCGTCACGTCACCCGAGCCGCCCCGGCGGATCGCCGTGAGCGTGCCGCCGCGGGCGTAGGGGGCCACGATCAGGTCGCCTGCGGCCACCGGCGCGGCGATCGAGCGGAAGAACTTGTCGCCCGCGGGGTTGAGTCCGCCGACCCGCCACAGCTCGCGACCGTCGGCCGCGTCGTGGGCCGTGACATGGTCGGCCCCGAGCACCACGAGCATCTCGGCCGGCTCTCCCCGACCCTTGTCGCCGGCGAGCACGAGCGGTGTCGAGTAGCTCTGGGCCGCCTCCTCGGGAGCGTCGAGCATCCGGTCGTGGTTCCAGAGGAGCTCACCGCTCAGGCGATCGAAGGCGACCACATAGCTCGGGCCGGTCTGCATCACGGCCACCACGACCGCCCGCTTCGTAAGCACCGGCGACGTGCCCAGGTCCCACCACAGCGAATCCGCGCCGAACCGCTCCTGAAGATTCGTCCGCCAGACGAGCCCGCCGTCGGCGAGCGAGAGGCAGGCCAGTTCGCCGCTCTTGAAGTAGACCCAGACATGGGTGCCGTCGGTGACCGGCGAGGGGTTCGAGCCGGTGGCCTTCTTGTACTTGCCGGCCCGCTCGGCGCCGAGTTCCCGCTGCCAGCGCTCCTTGCCGGCCCGGTCGAGGCAGATCACGGCGTCCTTGCCGTCGATCCCGCAGGTGATGATGACACGGTCGCCCCAGATCGCCGGGGTGCTCGCACCGAGGCCGGGCAGCATGACCCGCCAGAGAATGTTCTTGCCGGCAACGCCGTCCTCGCCGGGGTGCATCCATTCGGTGACGGGGTCGCCCGTGGCCACGCCGTCAAGCCCCGCGCCCCGCCAGTTGGGCCAGTCCTCGGCTCGGGCTGCGGCCATGACGCCGGCTACGACACAGAGCATGTGCCATTTCACTCGCATGCCCCGCCTCCGAACGTGGTCCTGACCCGGCCACGAGCGGCCGCGATTGGCTCGCGATTTTCGATCCGTTGAGTGACGTGGGGACGGGGTGGCGCGTGCCATCTCGCCGGACGCTCACTCCGCACGGGCACACCCTCCGATCCGATGCACCGCTGTTGGACATAGTGTACTGGGCAATCCTGTACGGCACGGGGTGTGCCGATCGAGACGGACCCGAAAAAAGTGGGGCCGGGTTTGCAACCGGGGTGATGCAGGCGGACGACGCCATCGGCCTTGGACGTGGCGAGCCGGTTCAGCTAGGCTGCAAGCCTGCCCCACGGTCGAGGCAGGAATCGTGCCCACCAGGATTGGATCCTGGTTCATTTCCGTCCGGGCACGGCCGCGGGGCCCTCGGGATCGACCGGCTTCGGGTTGGGGCGACCAGCCGACCGTGGAGTTCCTCGGCCCACAAGCGGCCCCGACCGCGTGAGCACGGGCCGCCGGCTTATCCCATCAAGGATGTGGCCTGCGGGCTGTGCGCATCCGGCGGCGTCCGAGAGTGTGGCGGAGAGGTCGAGCGTGGTCACCGGCACATCCGACCGTGAGCCCGGCTCGACCGCGCCCGGCCACGGTCCCGACACCCACGGCCACGGTCAGCCGCGAGGGGCGAGCCCGTGCCAATCGAGCAGACTTGGAAGTCGAGCGTAGCCTGGAGGGCGAAGCGAGGTTTTGATCGAGCGGGCGGCAGGATGCGGGTAGCGAGCGTCCGGCGAGATGGCACGGGCGACCCCCGAGCCCGCGGCGACACCGCGGTTTGCAGCGCTGCGGGGGATGCGGTTGAATAGCGGCCCCGTCGTCCTATTCCCGTCCCGCCCGGAGCCTTCCCCGATGCCCAAGCAGACCGTCGCCGCCCTCGATCCCGCAGGCAAGGCCGTCCTCGTCCGCGTCGACTTCAACGTGCCGCAGGAAGATTCGGGCGCGATCACCGACGACCGCCGGATCCGGATGGCCCTGCCCACGATCCGCTCGATCATCGACCGCGGCGGCAAGGCGATCTTGATGTCGCACCTCGGCCGGCCCGGCGGCAAGGGTTTTGAGGCCGAGTTCTCGCTCGCCCCGGTCGCCAAGCGGCTCGGCGAGCTGCTGGGCAAGCCCGTGGCGCTCGCCGCGGACACCGGCGGCGGCGACTCCGCCGCCAAGGCGAAAGCCCTGCCGGCCGGAGGCGTGCTCGTGCTCGAGAACGTGCGGTTCAACAAGGGGGAGAAGAAGGGGGACGACGCGGCCTACGTGGCCGGCCTGGCGGGCCTGGCCGACGCCTACGTCAACGACGCCTTCGGCACCTGCCACCGCACCGAGGCGAGCATGCATGCGGTGCCCGTCGCGATGAAAAAGCAGGGCAAGCCCGTGGTGAGCGGGTTCCTCGTGGAGAAGGAGATCACGTATCTCGCCGACGCGATTCATGCGCCCAGGCGGCCCTTCGTGGCGATCCTCGGGGGCAAGAAGGTGTCGGACAAGATCGCGGTGATCGAGAACCTGCTTTCGATCTGCGACCACGTGCTCGTCGGCGGGGCGATGGCTTACACGTTTTCGCTGGCCCAGGGGGGCAGGACGGGCAAGAGCCTGGTCGAGGCCGACAAGGTGGACCTCGCCAAGGCGCTGCTCACGAAGGCAAAAGGCAAGCTCGTGTTACCGGTGGACACGCACTGCGCCGACGATTTTTCGAGCAGCGCAAACAAGAAGATCGTGGCGGCCGGCGAGATCCCGGACGGCTTCGAGGGGCTCGACATCGGCCCGGAGACGGCCCGCCGCTACGGCGAGATCATCCGCTCGGCCGGCACGGTGGTCTGGAACGGCCCGATGGGCGTGTTCGAGATGCCGCCGTTCGACGCCGGCACGAAGGCCGTGGCCGACGCGGTGGCCGAAGCGACCGCCAAGGGGGCCGTGACGATCATCGGCGGCGGCGACTCGGCCGCGGCCGTCGAGCAGCTCGGCTACGCCGACCGGGTGAGCCACGTCTCGACCGGCGGTGGCGCGTCGCTCGAGATGCTCGAAGGCAAGGCCTTCGAGACGGTCGCGGTGCTCGACGACGCCTGATGTCTCAAAGCCTGGCGGAGATCGCCGCCGGGCAGCCCTATAGCCCGGCGGTATCGATCGGGGCAGGCACGGCCGCCGCCGCGGTCTCGCTCGCCTTGTCCGCCCTCAGCTTCGCCAGCCGTACGCCGGCCTGCCGGACATAGTCGCGGTCGTGGCCGCTCAGGTTCTTGACCGGCACGGCGACCCGCCGGCCGCGTGTCTCGAGCACGCACCGGCCGTCGGCGGCCACCTCGATCAGCGTGGCCACCATGCTCGCGGTGCCGGTGGCGTCGATCCAGCGGCGCTCGGGCTCACCGCGGGCGAACGGGTCGGCCGCGGGAGCATCAGCAGGCGCCGAGTCATCAACCGGCGTGGCATCGGCGGCCGGTTCCCCG
>JBJTPO010000357.1:0-1275 GCA_046075145.1 Planctomycetota bacterium | reverse complement strand
CGGCCTGCTACGACCAGTCCACGGCCGAGTCGTTTCCCGCCCGCTGGCGGCGGCTCAAGGGGCGGGTCCGTTACCACGGCCGGTTCGGCGGCTGGCCGCGGCTGGTGGCGCTTGCCGCCACCATGGTGCTGGCGGTGGCGTTGGCCGCCGGGTTCGCCCTCGGCAAACTCGACTGGGCGTGGCAGTGGTGGCCCTGGGCGGCGGTCGGGGCCGCCTGGATCCCCGCCGGACTGCGGCGGCTGAAGTCGACCTGGCGCGCCTGGCGGATCGTCCACAGCATGCGAACGGGCAATCGCACGGTCGGCCAGCTCGGCCGGGCGCTGGCGGCCATGCCGGAGGTCGATCTCGCGGGCCAGCCGCTCCCGGCCCACGCCCGCTCCGACGACCGCTACGAGCTGTTCGAGAAGTTCCAGGGCGTGCTCAAGGCGCTCGGCTGGACGGGGATGGTGGTGATCGTGGACCGGCTCGACGAGCCGCACCTGATCAACGGCCAGGCCGAGCGGATGCGGCAGGTGATCTGGCCCCTGCTCGACAACAAGTTTCTCAAGTCGCCGGGGCTCGGCTTCAAGCTGCTGCTGCCGGAGGAGCTCTACCGGTTCATCGAGCGGGAGAACGAGCAGTTCAATCAGCGGGCCCGGCTCGACAAGCAGAACCTCGTGCCCTCACTCGAATGGTCGGGCGAGACGCTCTACGACATCGCCTCGGCCCGCGTGAAGGCGGCGAGCGTGGGCACGCCGCCGGCCACGCTCGGGGCGCTGTTCGACGAGTCGGTGGACCAGCGGCGGCTGATCGACGGCCTGCGCAGCCTGCGGGTGCCGCGGCAGCTGTTCAAGTTTCTCTACCGCCTGCTCGTCGCCCACTGTCATGCCCACACCGAGGAGCGGCCGGTCTACAAGATCCCGATCGAGCGGTTCGAGACCACGCTGGCCGTGTTCCGCCGCGACCAGGACGCCTTCGACCGCGGGCTCGCGCCCCGCTAGCGGATGGCCAGCGGCGACCTCCACACGATCGTGGTCGGCCGCGAGGCGATGGGCTGCCGCTTCGAGGTGGTGTTCAACGCCGGCGAGGTGGCGGAGGCGACCGAACTCGGCTGCAGCGCGCTCGATCTCGTGGACGAGATCGAGGCCCGCATCAGCGTCTACCGCGGGTCGAGCGAGCTGGCTGCGATCAACGCGGCCGCGGGGGAGTGGGTGGCCGTCTCGCCAGACACGCTCGCCCTGCTCGACCTGGGCCACCGGCTTCACGAGGTGACGGCCGGCGGCTTCGACATCGCCG
>JBJTPO010000356.1:0-8892 GCA_046075145.1 Planctomycetota bacterium | reverse complement strand
CACCGACCTCGGGCTGTTCACGGCCGACGAGGCGATCGCGGAGGACGCTTCGGCGCTGTTCAACCTGCTGAAAGGCTACTCGCAGGTCCATGCCTGGCAGCGGCTGATCGTGGCGCCCGACGACCTCCATCGGCGGACGCTCGAACTGATCCAGGAACAGACACGCAGATCGATGGCGGGCTTGCCATCGCGGATCTTCGCGAAGCTCAATTCGCTGGTGGATCATCAGGTGATCGAGGCGCTGTACCGCGCGAGCCAGGCCGGGGTGCCGATCGACATCGTGGCCCGCGGGATCTGCTCGCTGCGGCCGGGGGTGCCCGGGCTGAGCGAGACGATCCGCGTTCGAAGCGTGGTGGACCGGTTCCTCGAGCACAGCCGGATCTACGTCTTCGGGCCCGACGAGGAGGCGAGCGTGTTCCTCTCGAGCGCCGACTGGATGCCGCGAAACTTCTTCCGGCGGGTGGAGGTGATGTTTCCGGTGCTCGATCCCGAGCTCTCCGGCCGGATCCTGCGGGAGATCATTCCCGTGTATCTCGCCGACAACACGCGGGCCCGCATGCTTGATTCCGCCGGGCAGTTTCATCTGCTGCAGCCGGCGGCAGGCGAGCCGGCCGTGCGGTGCCAGCAGGAGTTTCTGGCGCAGCGGCCCGAGGCCGTCATGCTGGAGTCACGGGACACGGTGGCCGGTTGAGGCCCTGTCTCGCGGTCCACTTCCGCCCGCGCCGGCCCCGATCTAAAATCGGATTTTCGACGTCCCTTGTCGACGGCCTCAGGATCGATCCATGGCGGAGGACTACTACGCGACGCTCGGCGTGCCCCGCACGGCCTCGGCCGAGGACATCCGCAAGGCCTACCGCGAGTTGGCCCGCAAGTATCACCCCGACCTCCATCCCGACGACGACGCGGCCAAGGACAAGTTCAAGAAGGTCCAAAACGCCTTCGACGTGCTCAACGATCCCAGCAAGCGTGAGATGTACGACCGCTACGGCAGCTCGTTCGAGGGCGTGGGCGCCGGCGGGCCGCAGGGAGGCTGGGGCGGCGGCAGCCCGTTCGGCGGGGGCGGCTTTCCCGGTGGGGGCGAGATCGACCTCGAGAGCCTGTTCGGCGGCGCGGGCGGCTTCGAGCAGGTCTTCGGCCGATCGGCCGGCGGACGGACGACCAAGGGTCGCCGGCGGGCCGCTCAGGCGCCGGGGCAGGACATCGAGGCCCGCATCGAGATTCCCTTCCGGCTCGCGATCGACGGCGGCAAGACCGACCTCCGCATCGACCGCGGGGGCAAGACCGAGACGCTCACGGTCACGATCCCGCAAGGGGTGCCCGACGGCGCGAGAATGCGGCTCCGCGGCCAGGGGCTGCCCGGCAGTGGCGGTGGTCCGGCCGGCGACCTGCTTCTGTCGGTGAACGTCGAGCCCCATCCGGTCTTTCGCCGGTCCGGGGATACACTCGAGATCACGCTGCCGGTCTCGCTCTCGGAGGCCATCGAGGGGGCGAAGGTGGACGTGCCAACGCCCTGGGGCACCATCGCACTCAGGATTCCGCCCAAGACCTCCGGCGGCAGGAAGCTCCGGGCCGCGGGCATGGGGGTTCGGCATGCCAACGGCGCCAAGGGCGATCTGATCGCCGAGGTGCAGGTCGTGCTGCCGGCAGCGTCCGACGCCGACGCAGCCCGGCTGCTCGAGGCGGCGAAGGCGGCGGAGGCCGGGGCGGCCGATCCGCGGGCCGGGCTGACGTGGTGACGCCGGGCGGTCGGCAGTTGCCCAGGGCCTGCCGCATGCTCAGCCCGGCGGACTTTGCCCGTGTATACGCCCGCCGGGCGAGCGCCGCCGCCGGCTCGCTCGTGCTCTACGCCTGCCTCCGGGAGGACGCCGCCAGCGAGGCCCGCGTCGGGCTCTCCGTGTCGCGGCGGATCGGCAATGCCGTGGTCCGCAACCGCTGGAAGCGGCGGCTGCGGGAGGCGTTTCGGATGGTGCGCTCCCGGCTGCCGGCGGGGAGCGACTTCGTGATCGTCGTCCGCTCGGGCCTGCCGCCGCGGGGCGCCGCCGTGGCGAGCGACGTGGAGGCCGCGATCGTCGCGCTCGCGGCCCGCGTGACCGGGCGGCCCGGGTACGCGATGGCGGTCCCGCGACCGGCCGGCGATCGGCGCCAAGGCCGGGGGAGGAAGGGGTGAGGCGGATAGTTGTTGAACACCGCGCATTTCTGTGGTTCGGGGCTGGCCGTACCCAGTCGCCGGACGTTCACTCCGGGCATCCTGCCCTCCGTTCACTCCATGCCGGCTGCGCTTCGGCATCCTGCCTGCGCTTGCCGCCAAGGCCGGCTCCATGGGTACGGCCATCCCCTCCTGGATTTCGTTGGTCAAGAAACCTGAGGCAAGTGCTTATGGCTCGCGTCCTCCAGCAGCTGGGCCTGGCCTGTGACAGGGCGGCGTCGGCGGTGCTCGTCGGCCTCGTGATCGTCTACAAGGCGACGCTCAGCCCGCTGCTCGGCCGCCACTGCCGGTTCACGCCCACTTGCAGCGCGTACTTTCGCCAGGCGGTCGAAAAGGAGGGCGCGATCCGCGGCACCCTCAAGGGGCTCGCGCGAATCGGCCGCTGCCACCCCTGGCATCCCGGTGGCGATGACCCGCCCTGACGCAGCGCGGCACTATTCCGATTTCGGCACCAGATCCAGCAGCCGGCCGGGCGAGCCCATGATGTTGTAGCCGGCATCGACGTGGAGGATCTCGCCCGTGATCCCGAGCGACTCCCGCGACAGCAGCCAGGCTCCCGCCTTGCCCACCTCCTCGTGGGTGATGTTGCGGCCCATCGGCGACATATGCTGGTAGAGGCCGAGCATGTCGTCAACCCCGGCGCCGCGGCCGGCGAGCGTCCGCAGCGGGCCGGCGCTGACCGCGTTGACGCGGACGCCGGCGGGGCCGAGGTCGTAGGCCATGTACTTCACGCAGGCGTCGAGGGTGGCCTTGCAGACGCCCATGATGTTGTAGCCGGGCACGACCTTCTCGCCTCCGAAGTAGGTGAGCGTGAGGATCGAGGCATCCTTGGCGAGGATCCCGCGCACGAGCCGGCCCACGGCCAGCAGGCTGTAGGCGCTCGTCTCCATCGCCACGCGGAAGCCCTCGCGGCTGCAGTTGGTGGTCTCACCCTTGAGGTCCTCGAGCGGGGCGAAGGCGATCGAGTGGACGACGAAGTCGAGGGTGCCGAACTCCTGCTTGGCGCGGTCGATCACCGCCGCGATCTGGGTGTCGTCGGAGACGTCCATCGGCACGAGGAACGTGGCGTTGGGCTCGGGGTCGGTGAGTTGGGAGACGCGGCGGCGGTTTCGCTGCCGCTCGTCGTCGGGACGGTCGGGCAGGTGGGAAAAGCCGATCTGGCCCCCTTCGGCCATCACTTCCTTGGCGATCGCCCAGGCGATCGAGTGGTCGTTGGCGACGCCGAGCACGAGCCCCTTGAGTCCGTCGAACCTGCCCATCGAGAACGCTCCTCCGCGGGGTGTCGTGATCTGAACGGTCGCGGTCGTCCACCGTCGGCTTGAGCCGCCGCCGGGCATGCCCGCGAATCGGCGGAATGTAGCGGCTCGGGGAAAATCCCTCAACGCGGCCGCTCCCTTGTCTCGATCCCCCGCGCCGGGTAAAAAATCGTGTGCCGCCTCGTTAGCTCAATTGGTCAGAGCATCTGACTCTTAATCAGAGGGTTCTAGGTTCGAGTCCTAGACGAGGCACTTTTTGGCAAAATGCGAACGAGACTTGTCGAATGATCGCGGTCTGTGTAGCTCGAGTTGGGCGTCCCGGAATCCGGGATGGCACTGGCGAACTGGCTCCCTAGCCGACAGGCCTGTCGTGTGAGGACTTTGGCTGGGGAGCGTTGGGGCACCGTCTTCTCGCCGCGGTCCCCGAGACCGTTTCTAGCGAGGCTCAATCCCGGGCGACACGATGGCCTCGAACGGGTTAGCCGTCTGGCCGCTACGAACTTTCGCAACGTACGCTTCGTAAGCCTCGTCTTCCTGGCGGTTTAACGTCCCGTCCTTGTTACGATCAAATCGCTGAAAAATTTCCGCACGCAAGCGGGCCGCCTCCGCCTCGTACCTCGCCATTTCGTCGTCGTGGCGCCGTAGGGCTTCGGCCCGCAAACGCTCCTCGGCTGCTTGATAGCCGCCCGAACAACCGAGCACTGCCATGACCAAGAGGACCGCCGGCGCATCGCGAAAAGCCGCCCAGGGGCTGCCAAGGGATCGGCGTGTTCTTGGCCGCGCATCGTAACCAGAGGTTGATTGCACTTTAGGCATACAGGTGGGCAGGGACATCAGGGGCGGCGTGTTGCATGGCCGTCCGCTCTGTTGCAGAGGTTCCAAAGAACCTGCAAATCCATATCTTCTTGGAGGAAGATGACGCTGCCGTCTCCAAACACACCGTTTGCACCGGCGCCGTGAGTGCTCGATAACGACTTGTTGGCGCCGTAGTTGCCGACGCAGCCAATTCCAGCCGTGGTGGCGTTACGTTCGTTGATTGGGTGTCTGACTGAAACAATATTGAACTGCCGGTAGTGCTGCCCCCATGGGCCTAACGCGAATCCCTCTCCATGGCTGCTGCCCTCAAAGCAGGGTGTGCCATTGGTGTCGGCGTAGGCGGCCCCTTGTTCACTTGCCATCAATGTCTTGCTCATGCCATCGGTCACCTGACGGGTTCGCACGTCGCGGAGCGTCTCGAAATCCTCCGAAATCTGGTTGATGAGCATGCCGTTGGAAGACTTTATTCCGAAACCCATGTGATTTGCTGCTCCCCGAACATCGTGGGTTGGGTAGGCAGAGGGGTTCTTCGCCAACTCTGCGGGATCGACCGACCCGGAAATTCCCACGTAGTGCGGAGCGAGCACGCCCGCCGCGCCGGGTGGATCTCCAAACATCGTCATTTCAAATCGAGGCCGAGGTGACGACGGGCACCAGTAGATCGGAATCGCTGTACCGCTAAGCACACGGCCGTTGTACTCATTCTTGCCCCGGTAAATCAGGCCGGTATGCGGGGAGTGCTTCCCGATAAGATCCAGCCGCTCATAGAGTGCGCTTTCTTCGCAGTAAGGCAGGATCCCCACCATCCATGAGTGCCCATGCGCTTGAACTCGAGCGCCGAAGGGTGTGCGAGTCATGTCCTCAATAAATTTTGGTGCAAGGTAGCCCCCGAGAGGCAGTGTTTTGCGAACGCTCTCGTACAGAAGAATTGCCAAGCCTTGCTGCTTGAGATGATTCCCGCACTGTGTACGCCGCGCCGCCTCCCTTGCTGACTGCACTGCAGGCAGCAAAAGTCCGACCAGTGTCGCGATGATCGCTATCACAACCAGAAGTTCGACCAAGGAGAATCCCGGTTGTGTACGCAACCGTCGGTCCGCGTCGTTTACCCGGTGTCCTTGCTCTCCAAAGTCCTGCAGTTCTGCGAACGTTTCAGCCGCTGCCCATCCGCAGGTAACCGTTCGCTGTACCGGATCCTGGTGGAGCACAAATCCAAGTTGCATCGCGGCGCGCAGTTCCTTCAAAGACACCGGCCCATGGATGCGCCCGGCATGCTGGTAGTACCATCGATCGGTCATCACAGACTCCCTGACTCTCCAAGCGAAGACGGAGCCCCATGCCTGCCAAAAATGATATCGGCGGAGATTTCCGTCTTTAGCGGAGCCTCCAAGGGCCGTACAATACCCCGGCGGAAGGGGCCCTCTGAGGTCCCGAGTAGGAACCGATCATGGACACGATGTCGGTCACGGAACTTCTGGCAGTCGTCTCGGCAGGAGACGAGCAGGCTCGGGCCGCCGCCAAGCACCGGCTGGTGGGATTGGCTATCGACCACATGCGGACAGTGGCGCACCGCATGCTTCGAGGGTTTCCCGCCGTGAGGCGGTGGGAGCAGACAGACGACATCGTTCAAGGGGCGGCCTTGCGTTTCGTGCGTGCGCTGGAAGAAGTGGTGCCGCAGGATGCCGGACACTTGATTCGACTGATGGCGATGCAGGTCCGTCGCGAGTTGCTCGATCTAGCGAGGAAATACGGCGCTGAGCGGTCGTTTTCACGACAGCACGAGACGAACGCGTTCGCCGATCAATCAGGCATCATGAAGGTGGAAGCCGCCATGGATACCGACGACTCGCGTGACGGTACGCTGGTATTGTGGACAGATTTCCATGCGGCCGCAGACGCGTTGCCAGAGGAGGAGCGCGAACTATTCCATCTGGTCTGGTATTTGGGGATGACGCAGGAAGAGGCGGCCAAAGTCATTGGCTGCTCGGTGAGAACGGTGGCGCGTCGCTGGGAACTGACGAAGCGACATTTACTCAATCGCCTTCCGGGTGCGCCTCCGATCTGAGGGGCGGGGTATGAATCCGACCGACTTTGCCCGAGACAAGGCGGCCAATGTGGCACAAGAAGGAACGCCGTTCCCGACCGAGTCTTTATGGAAGGCGTGCGAGAGGCCAGAGGGTGATTGCGCGAAGGACCCACTCGTTGGGAGAATTTTGGGGGGCGTGACGCTCGTCCGAGTCATCGCCGACGGCGGAATGGGGCGGGTGTACGAGGGTGTGCAGCAGTCCCCGCATCGGACTGTGGCAGTGAAGGTCATCCGGCCGGGGCTCTTGTCAAAGGCCCTAGTCACGAGGTTTCTGCGGGAGGCTTCAGTGCTGGCCTCACTCCGCCACGCATCGATATCACAGATCTTCTCCGCCGGTACGTTTGATGTTGGCGGTGCAATGCTGCCTTATTTCGTGATGGAGTTCATTTTCGAAGCCCAGTCGATCACCGACTATGTGCGACATGCCCGGCTTTCTGTGTCCGAGATTGTCGCACTCTTTCGGGATGTGTGCGATGCGATCGCGCATGGACATGAAACGGGCGTCGTGCATCGGGATCTCAAGCCCAGCAACATCCTGGTGGATCAATTTGGCCGCCCAAAAGTGATCGATTTTGGTGTCGCCCGCAGCGGCCAGGACCGCGTCCTGCTGACAACTCTGACCGAGGCGGGGCAACTGCTTGGCACACTCCAGTACATGAGCCCCGAGCAGGCGCGCGGGCCCAACTCGCAGGTTGATGCCCGCGCGGATGTTTACTCGCTTGGCGTAATCTTGTACGAGATGCTAGCTGGAGTGCCTCCGCTCGATCTTGAAGGCAAGACACTACTGGAGGCGATCCGAGCTATCGACGAGCACCGGCCTGCACGCATCCGATCACTCAATCGGGCCGTCATTCGGCAGGTGGCCAGTGTCGTGCACAGGTGTCTGGCCAAAGAAAAGGTCGCCCGGTTTGCGAGCGCGCGCGAACTGTACGAGGCACTAGGCGAATCCGGCTCGCAAAAGGCACGTGCCCGGCCGTTCGCTGCCGTCAGGTTTCCTGACAGGGTGCGGCTCATGCAGTTGGCAGCGGCGGGGAGTCTCGGAGCCACGGTCGTGCTCACCGGTGTCTACTTTATGCCACCGTATTTCTGGCCTCCTCGGCCCCACCCGCCGGTGTTCGACGCGGCTGTGGAATCGAGGAATGACGTCGCTGGCGTTGGAGCCTCGGCAGGCGGATCGGAGCAGGCCGGACTTACCGGGTACTCGTTCATCCGCGTGCCCGCTGCCGTAACTGAGTGCGACGACGAATTTCACTTTGCGGTTCGAGACATTCATCAGCCGGACGCCGGCAAATATCTGGTGAAGACATCGGGCATGCGCGTCTGGACCGATCAGTTTATGTTTCCTCGCATTTCCTACTGGGCGCCAACTTCCAACGACGTCGAGGGGATGCTTGTTTATCGATTTGAGTTTGCCAGCAAGGCACGCAGTATTCGTGTGCGAGCGCGATCCGACTGCTGGGATTTCTTCAGTCAGCCTGGGGGCATAGGTCGGGGCGCCTCAGCGATTGAAATCTCAAGAGATGGTACGAGTTGGGTTGCGGTCGGGAACAATCTGGAGCCGCGGCGTTGGGGCCATATTATCTCGATCGATGAGGAACTGCCGCCTGAGATGCTCGGGAGCGACGTGCTTTGGGTTCGCGTCCGATGTGTCAGCGAAGGCGCGCCCGTGAAGAACGGTTACAACGTCGCGCAGTTCGCGCGTACTCGGCCTGGAGACGAGAATCCGGTGTTCGAGGTTCACGCTCTCCTGGCTCATGAGTCCCGGCCTCACTAAACCATGCGGACGAACGTTAGCCCAAGGGCCAACCGTGCAATCGCCGATACCTGCCTCGATCGCAAGGGCAGGTCACCAGGCTAAGGTCCGCCTGGTGCGGGCTTGCGAGCCCCTAGCGGCGCAGGTCGATCACGCCGACGGCCAGTCGCCGGTCGGTGCGGTAAGGGTCGCCGCCGCCATTGCGGCCCTCGGCGGCGAGGTGAAACTGGTCGACCCAGTAGTAGCCGTCGAGGGCTCCGGCCCGAACGGCGTCGGTGACGAGCTTGTTGCGCTCGCGGTCGATCTCCGGGCTGATCTTATGGGTGACGCCGCCGGTCGTTCGGCTGATCTCGACCCGCTCGTCGAACGTCGCCGCCCCCAGCCAGAGCGGCCGACCCGTGCGGTCGAGATCCTTGGACCGCCAGAAGCGGACATGATGCCGCTGCTTCGGGCTTCCCCCAACGGGCTGCTCGAAGGCGGCGTCCTGCCGGCGGCCCCAGAGATAGAGGTCGCTGACCGGTGCGTGGGCGTAGGGCTTGTGGAGCACGACGTCGGCGGCGATCCGCAGCGAGGTCTCGAGCGTGACCGGGTCGGCGGCATACCAGCCGGCCACGGCCAGGGCCTGGTGCAGTTCCTCCTCGGTGCCGATGAAGGCGATGTTCACCGGGTCGCCCTTGTAGCCGCGGTGGGTGACCGTGTGCCGTGGTGCGCGGGCGAGGGCAGGGTGCCCGGTGATCGTGCCGGTCGGCTCCTGGCCCGGTGACGGGGCGGCGGCCGG
>JBJTPO010000355.1:0-4791 GCA_046075145.1 Planctomycetota bacterium | reverse complement strand
GTGATCCGGTCGAGCGTGGGCATGGGGGAGAAGGCAGGGAGACAAGTGAGTGGCAGCGGGATTTCATCCCACCAAGTAGCAGCGGGCTTTCATCCCGCCAAGTAGCAGCGGGATTTCATCCCGCTGAAAGAGACGACCCGCCAACACTCTCCACGGTTTCTACGGCCCTTGCCCGCCCGAGAGGGTCAACCCACGGCCGGGGCCCAGCCACATGGGTAGCCCGGTGTCCGCGGGTTGGAAATCCCAAGGCCACGTCGGCGGCCGGGAAACGACTCCCGACGCCTTGTCCCTACATCCGGAAGTTGAACGTCTGCCAGAGCAGCCGCAGGAGCCACTGCCCGACCGTGCGGCTGCCCACCTGGATCCGGGCCGTGCCCCGCATCCCGGGCGTGAACACGCCGTCGGCGTCGTCGATCGTCATCAGGGCCTCGTAGCTCGTCGAGATCGGCGTCTCCCGGCCGGCCTCGTCGGTCTTGGTGGGGACGGCGCCGCCGGCCTTCACGCTCAGCCGCTCCGAGCCGGTCTCGATGTGGGTCTCGGCGAGCTGCTCGACCGTGCCGGTGAAGGTCCGCGCCGGAAAGGCGTCGAGCTTGAGGTCGACCGACTGGCCCCGCTTCACGAACTCCACCTCGCTCTGGTCCACCACCATCACCGCCTCGAACAGGTGGCGGTCGCCCACCAGGCAGACCACGGTGCCGGGCGTGAACGTGGCCCCCAAATTCCGCTCGTCGAGCGCGTGGCCCGTCCAGGAGGAAAGCCGCCCGCCCGGGTCGGGCCGGTTCGGCACCGCCGGCGCCGGCAGGACCACGCCGTCCCGCGGGGCCACGAGCACCAGCTCGGCCCGGTCCTTCCGCTTCCGCTCCAGCTGCTCGACCGCGCTCTTGAGCGTCTCCTGCACGGTGCCGATCTCGAGTGCGGCCGAGGGATCGGTGAACCGCTCGCGCTGCAGGCTCGCCAGCCGGCTCTCCGACTGCTGCACCTTCCCCTCGAGGTCGGCGATCTCGAGCTCCAGCTCGATGCTCGACAGCACCGCCAGCTCCTGGCCGCGCCGCACCTCCTGGTCAGGCTTGACCAGCAGCCTCTCCAGCCGGCCGGCCTCCGAGACGTAGACCGTCTCCTCCCCCCGCGGCCGCAGCTCCGCGGCGCACCAGACCCGCTGCGGCAGCGGGATCAGGGCGATCGCCGCCGCCACCACGCTCACCACGGCGCCCGTCGCCAGCACGTTGAACGCCTTCACCTCGTCACGCCTCCCGGGAACCTTGAGAAACTTGATCATCCCCTGGAGCGGCCGGATCACCAAGCCCCAGAGGGCCATCCCGGCCAGGATCTGGCCGAGCACCTGCAGCCGGTAGGGTTTGAAGACGTTCCAGACGAAGAGGAAGATCGACAGGCTCACGAACCAGCCGTAGAGGCTCGAGGCCACGGCGTAGAAGGCGAACCAGCCCAGCTTCCGCTGCGGCAGGAAGGGATCCTCCGGCTGCTTGATCCCCAGGCACCACTTCGAGGCCAGCCGGCCCAGGATCGTGTTGGCCTTCTGCCGCAGGTTCGGGATCTCCAGCACGTCGGAGAGGATGTAGTAGCCGTCGTAGCGCAACAGCGGGTTGGCGTTGAACAGGATCGTGGACACGCTCGACACGAACATCACGTCGAGACAGAGCTGATTGAAGACGCCGGGGTGCGAGTTCCACCACAGGTAGGTGGCGATCGCCGCCATGATCACCTCGACGTACATCCCCGCCGCCCCGATCGCCGCCCGCTTCCACTTGTTGGGGAGCATCCAGCTGTCGGAGACGTCGCAGTAGAGGCAGGGGGTGAAGACCAGGATCATCACCCCCATCTCGTGGCACTCGCCGCCGTAATACTTGCACGACAGCCCATGACCGAACTCGTGAATGATCTTCGTGAGGCCCAGCGCGATCGCGAGGTAAAGCCAGTTGCCGGCGGCGAAGAACTGGTGGAACTCCGGCAGCTTGGCTCGGAAGGTGTCGAAGTTGACGAGCACGAGCAGCAGGGCCGAGAGGGCGAAGCCCATGAACACCGCGATCGCGGCCGGCGCGAAGATCCAGCCCGCCCAGGGGTTGAGCCACTCCAGCATCCGGTCGGGATCGATGCCGCGGAACCGCATCGACATGATGTTCGAGAGCCAGGCCACCCACTCCTTCCACTTCCGCTGCCGGCGCCGCTCGAAGAGCTGCGGCCCCTGCCCCGTGCGGTCGCCGATCACCAGGCCCGAGCGGTGGAGCGTGCTCACGAACCGGGCCAGTTCCTCGACCGTGATCCGACGCGGTGGAAACCGCTCCTCGAACTGCTCCTTGAGCGAGTCGAGGCTCGCCTTGCCGTCGAGCATCTCCAACAGCGCGTATTCCTCCGGCCGAAACCGGAAGTAGTGGAGCGAGATCGGATCCTTGACCACGAACCAGGCCTGCCCCTGGTAGACCTGCCGGTTGACGTGCAGGTCGCCCCGCTTCCGCAGGCCGACGGCCCGGGTCGTGCTCGACCGGAACGCCTCGGCGGTGGCCATGGGAGGGAACCTCGATCGACTCTGGGGCCCGTTCCGTGCCGGGCCCGTTCCGTTCTGGGGCCGGCTACTTCTTGGCGGCCGGGGGCAGCGGGGCCCGGGAGGAGTGGATCGTCATCGACACGAACTGCCCGGCCCGGAGCAGCCACTCGCCGTCAGTCTGGCGGTTCTCCACCTCGGCCACCACCCGGTAATTGCCGCTCTCCATCCGCGGCTTGACGTTGAAGATCCGCCCCTGGAACGCCTCGGCCTTCCCGCCCGCCAGCCGGGCCTCGACCGTGACGGGGCGGTCCCGGATGTCGGCCGGATTCCAGCGGGCGGCATCCACGTAGCCCTCGACATACAGCCGGTCGGTGCGGATCAGGCGGGCCAGCGGATCGCCCGGCTGCAGCCACTCCCCCTCGTGCGGAATCACCTCCTCCACCTCGCCGTCGAGCGGCGAGCGGATCACCCGCCTCTCGATCGCCTTGTCGGCCGCCTCGACCTCCACCTCCTTGCTGGTCGCGTCGAGGGACGCGAGCTTCCGCTCGAGGACGGCCTGCTCGATCTGGAGGCCGGTCTTCTCCCATTCGAGCTTGAGCCGCTCCCGCTCCACCTCGGTGACCGAGCCCGGAATCCGGACGTGCGAATCCTCGGCCTTCCGAAACGCCATCTCGGCGACCCCCTCGGCCTTCTGCGAGTAGCGGATGTCGACGTCGCTCTCGGCCTTGGCGAGGGTCTGGTCGTGCTCCGCCTGGGCCCGCCGCTTCTCCATCTGCGGCTGGTCGGCGTCGATCTTGGCCAGCACGTCCCCCTTGGCCACGACCGCACCCTGGCGAACCAGCAACTCCACGATCACGCCCGGCTCCTTCGCCGGCACCTTGACCTCGTCGATCAGCGACACCAGGCAGCCCTCGAGCACGGGCTCGCCGGAGGGCTGGGCGGCGGCTGTCTGCAGCATCAGGATCGCGAGGCAAACTGCGACGGGCATAGGCATCGGAAAAACTCCTACCAGAGCCGGAACAGAATCTGGGTCTGAATGAACGAGAGCACATCGTGAAACCAGACGTAGCCGAGCGACCGCTTGCCGCAGGCGATCCGGGCCGTGACGCTCGCGCCGGCCCCGAGTTCCTCCTTCTCGTGCCGCTCCGGGTCGATCGTGACCCGCACGAGCACGGTGTTGCCGTCTTCGCCGCGAACCTCCGCCTGCTCGTGGATCTCGCGGACCACCCCGCGATGCCGCGTGCCGGGGTCGGTGGCCAGGATGTAGTCGACCTCCAGGTCACGGCCGGCCGCCTTCGCCTCCTGGGCCGCGCGGTTGACGTGGCCGAGGCGGTCGTCCGGCATGTGGACCTCGAGCTCCCAAGGGCCGGTCTTGTCGGCGATGCTCATCAGCACCTGCCCCTTCTCGACCGGCCGCAGCAGCAGGCGGTCCCGCACCTGCCAGGTCACCACGACCCCGTCGAGCGGGCTGGCCACGTCGAGGTCGCCCCGCCGGGTCTCCCACAACAGCCGCTGGGCCTCCAGGCTCTCGATCTCCCGCTCGAGCTGGGCGGCGCGGCCGGCAAGCCGCACCTTCTCGTCGGCCGAGATCTTCTCGTCCTCCAGGAGCGACCGCCGCGTGGCCCGCAGCTGCTCCTCGCTCGAGGCCTTGCGGCCGAGCACGTCGGCGAGCGCCACGTCCACCTCGGTGTTGCGCAGCCGGGCGAGCTGCTGGCCCGCCTTGACGTCAGCCCCGTGCTCGACGCCCTGGGCGACCGACTCGACCACCCCGTCGATGCCCGCGAACACGTCGCGGCGGTGCACGGGCTCGAGTGTGCCCTTGCCTTCGAGCCGCAGTTCGGCCGGCACGAACACCAGCGCCAGGAATCCGGCCAGGATCCCCAGCCCGGCGAGCACGGTCCGCGGTAGGTTGCGGGCGGTGGTGAGCACCCGCGACTTGCCCGCGAGATTGATGAGCGGATAGAGCGGCAGCCCCGTGTGAGCCAGCGAGTTCGACAGGGCCACCTTGCCATGCTCCGCCACGAGTTCCACCCGGGCCCGCTGGGCTGCGTCCACGGTGGCCGACTTGAACCACTCCACGACCAGCACCCCGATCGGCTCGGGCACCGCCTTGGGGGCCGCCTCGGCCTTGGCCACCGCCGTGGCGTCGATGCCGCCGGGCTTCACCACCGGCGTCGGCCGCGGCTTCTCCAGCGGGATGATCGCCAGCGACGAGGTGTGCGACTCGTCCACGTAGTTCTCCAGCTCCTCCTCGATCTGGGGCGGCAGCTCGCGGCTCGGATCCGGATGCC
>JBJTPO010000354.1:0-9071 GCA_046075145.1 Planctomycetota bacterium | reverse complement strand
TGCTCTTGCCGTCGACCCGCTGGGCGTCGGCGACGAGTTCGATCCGCGACTGCCAGCGGCGGGCTTCCCGTGCGAGCATGTCGGCCGGGCGGGCGTGCAGCCCCTGGCTGTTGGCGACGACGACCTCGCGCGAGATCGTCTCCCCGCGCGAAACGCCTGCGCCGGCATGCATCGCAGACTCACGGCTCTCGGCGGCCATCTCAGGACACCACTCCGTGGCTGTCGGCTTCCTCCAGCAGGTGCTGGATGTCGATCGGTTGCTTGGCGGCCTTCAGCAGCTTGCAGAAGGAATCGTCCCGCAGCTGCCGCGAGATGCTCTCGAGCGCCCGAAGGTGGTCGCCGGGGCGGTCGGGCGGAGAGACGAGCAGGAAGAACAGCTGCACGGGCTCGCCGTCGAGGCTCTCGAAGTCGATGCCCTCGGGGCTGACGGCCACGGTGCCCACCAGCCGGCTCACCCCGGGGTGCTTCGTGTGGGGCACGGCCACGCCACGGCCGATGCCGGTGCTGCCGAGATCCTCGCGCTTGAGGATCGCCTTGACGATGCTCTCCTCGTCGGCGACGGCGATCCTGCCGGCGGCGACGAGCGCACGAGCCATCTCGCGGATCACGCCCTCCTTGGTGTCGGCATCGACGTGCGACCGGATGGCGTCGGTGGCGACGAAATCGGAAAACTTCATGCTGGCTCGGTCTCGGGTGGGGGGGCGGGAGAGGCGCGGCGGCCGCGTCAGGACCGACGGGTCGCCTGGAGGTGCTTGTGGTCGCGGACCTTCTCCTTGTGCTTGCGGAGCTGTTGCTCGAGCTTCTGAACGGCCCCGTCGACGCTCCGCCAAAACTGCGCCGCGTGCTCGTGGCTGACCAGGTCGTGGAAGTGCTCGGCGGAGGCCACGATCTCGACCGCCGGGAGCTCCGGGTTGGCCAGGTCGACGGTCACGTTGAGGGCCGTCAGGCGGTCGAAATACCGCTTCAGCCGCGACACCTTGGCGACCACCTTCGACTGCGAGGCAGGGCTCAGATGGCCGTGGCGGGTGGAGACGTTGATCTGCACCGGGACGTTTCCTGCGGGGATTGAGGGGCTCTTCGCACCGGAGCGGAGAGCACCGAAGCATATCACCCTGCTCGCGACCACGGCAATCGACCGCCGCAATCCTCGCGTGCGGGGCGGGAACGCGCCGCCACCGGCAGTTCAGGGAGCCGGCGCGGCAGCCGTCTCCCCCACCTTCCGCCGCCACCACGTGATGCCCTCGTCGTTGAGCCCCGCGCGACGATCGGGCATGTACTCGACTCGCCCGGCCGGGTCGTCGGGAAATGCGGCCAGCAGATTTTTGAACGCATACCGCCGCACCCCGAGCGCGGGATCCGCGAGCGACTCCACCAGCGCCCCGGCCCCACCGCCGGCCAGTTCCTCGGGCGACAAGCCGCGCGCGAGCAGAAAGAGTTCGTCGCCGCGGCCGGCCGGGCCCTGGGACGCGAACGCCTCTCGCAGCCTGGCCGCCGCATTGGCACCGCGGGCCAGCGCCTGCTGCACCGTCGCGGCCTCGAAGCCGGTCCACTGCCCGTCGTAGAGCCGTCGGCCTTTCGCTTCCTCGCAGAGGATCTTCACCGCCGGCTCGTAGTCGCCGAGCAGGGCCGCGGTGGCCGCAGCCGCCATCCGGTCTTCCGGCCGGCCGTCCTCGGCCATGGTGCGCAGCGTCTGCTCGATCGCGTCGCCTTCGGCGAGCCGCTGCGCCAGCGCCTTGCCCGCCCGCTGATCGAGGCGGTCTTTCGCTTCCTGCTGCCGCATCCATTCGGGCGAGCGGCCGACGGGCGTGATCCGCGCCGTGGCGGGGGCGGTCGACGTCCAGGCGAGGTCGCTCCGTGGCGGTAGGGCCTGCTCGATCTCGAGCCCCGCGAGCGGCTGCCCCGGTGGGCCACCGTCGATCTCCGTCTGCCGCCAGCGGACGCCGCCCGTAGCATGCACCAGCGCCGTGCGTCCGGGAGACACGACCGCCGGATCCGTGCCCGGTTCGCGGACGAGCGCCACCTCGATTCCCAGTTCCTGCCGAGGCCCGAGCGTGACCACACCCGAAAGGCCGCCGGCCGTGATCCCGAGCTTTGCCTCCGCCGCTTCCGTCCAGGCCACCGCCCTCCCGAACACCACCTCCAGTCGGGGCGTACCGTCGGCGTCGGTGACGAGGGCGGCGAGCGTGCCGGGATGCAGGCGAATCGAAAGCTCGCCTCGGGTGCGCGTCACCCGCGGAAACGCATGGGCGGGCACCGCAAACTCCTCGATCTCCCCGAGTTGATCGCTCGGCGCGAGGAGCTTCCACTCCATCTCCTCCCCTTCGCCGACGCGGTGCAGGAGCGCGCCACCCTCGACCAAGACGCCGGGAGCCACGGCGGGCGCCTCGGGGGCCGGCTCTGGCTCAGGGATGAGGGGCTCGCCACCGTCGAGTTCCATCTGTGGCAGGGGCACGGTCGGCGGTGGGTCTGGCCGCGGCGGCTCGGGCACCACGCGGGCCGGCAGAGCCGCCACGGCGGTGGGATCGGCGGCAGCCGGGGCGACCGGGCGAGCGGCCGCATCCGACGCGGGGCCAGGTGGCGGCGCCGCGCCCTCCACGGCAACTGCCGGTGCCGCCCCCTCGTCGCTGGCATCGGGCTTCTCTCCGGCCATCGGCTCGGCGCCAGGCGGTGGCTCGGTGGAAGCCGGTCTATCTGCTGTGGCCAGCGAGTCGGCGACACCCGGCGCCGGCATCGCGCCATCGGTGCGGGCCGCGGCCACCTCGCGGCCCTTGGTTGGCTGCATGAAGAGCGACCGCGCGAGCAGGCCGACGAGACCGAGCAGGAGCAGCACCGCTACGCCGGCCGAGAGCCAGGCCGCCCACGATGCCTTGCGTCCGGTCGCCGAAGGGCCAACCGCGACACCGCGACCCGCCGTGCGGCTGGCTGCGACCGCCTCCTTGAGCGCCGCCACGGTTGCAGCGGCATCCTCGTGGGCCTCGGCACGGCGCTGAGAGCGAGGCTGGAAGGCAGCCGGCTGCTGCGCGACTCGTGCGACCTGCTCCACCAGCCGCTTCCGCAGCCGCCGGTCGAGCGGTGCGATCGCCGCGGGATCCCGCGCCATCTCCGCGAGGATGGCATGGCAGTCGGCGGCCTCGGCGAGGTGGATGTCTGACTCGATACAGACCCGCTCGAACGTCTCCAGCCGCTCCGCCGGCAGTACGTTGTCGAGAAACTCGGCGACCGTGTTGGGGTCGTCGGCCAGACCGCGGCCGTCGGGCCGTGGGGCGGCGAGCCCCGGCCGGGCCATCACGTCTCGGATTCGATCCACGAGCCTCGGCGCGATCGGGCTCGCGCCGATCTTCTCGCCGAGTTCGGCCTGATCGGCGGAGGGCAGGACGCCGTCGAGCCAGGCCAGCAGGGTGCGGAGGGTCAGACGCATCGGGAGATTCTCCGGGGATATTAAAGGAGTGGCGTCTGCGGACGGATTTCGTAGAAAAAAGCCGGGGAATTTTCCCCCGCCGGCCGGCTTCCGCGGGGCCGACCAAAGCCCGACCCAAACTGTCCCCTGCCGCGTAGATCCCGAAGGGGCAGTGCGCGGACGAGTGGGCCGCAGCCTGCCCGCTGACTAAAATGCCGCGTCGCTTGGCTGCGGAAACGCGTTCAGGCGGAGGAGCCGGTGCCATGTCCAACCATGTCGACACCTCGACACCCCCCCAGCCCCTGGTCGGGGAGGCTGCGCCGCGGCAGATCCTGCTGCGGAGGGCGGCTGGTTATCTCGAACTCGGCGAACTGCTGGTCGAGCCGGATCAGGAGACCCCTGCGGCCGCCCGCCGGCTGCTCGACCGGGCGCTGGCCGAGCTCCGTCAGTTGCCCGAGGAGATGCGGTCGGGGCCGCTCGCCAGCCTGATCGAAGGCGAGGCCTTGCGGGCGCTGGGCTCGTGGCAGGCGGCGCTCGAGCCCCTGGGCCGGGCGGTGGAAGCCGATCCTGCCAAGCTCGAGGCCTGGCTCGGCCTCGGCTGGTGCTACAAGCGGCTCGACCGGCTCGACGACGCGATTCGCGCCCTGGAGTCGGGGCTCGCGGCGTCACCCCGCCAGCCGATCCTGCTCTACAACTTGGCCTGCTACCATTCACTGGCCGGCAACGTTGCCGCGGCGATCGATCACCTCACGCGGGCGATCACGCTCGACGGGCGGTTCCGCGACCTGACCGGCACCGAGCGCGACTTCGATCCAATCCGGTCCGACCCGCGGTTCGTCGCGGCGACCCACGTCGTCGTGTGAGGGTGGGGCGGGGCCGGCGGCGGAGCCCGCCGGGCAGGGGCGACCAGGGAAGGATCGATCACGCATGACCAGCCCGGCCCTGCAGGAGGTCGTCGCCGTGCTGGGCTCGCCGGCCGCGGGCAATCCCTCCCAGTATCTCTTCGAGCGGGCGCTGGCGGCCGCAGGTCTCGATTGGCGGCTGATCACCTGCGACGTCGCGCCGGACCGACTGCCCGAGGCGATCAGCGGCGCAGCGGCGCTCGGGTTTCGGGGCTGCATCGTGTCGGGGCCGCTGCGGGAGCTCGCCCTCGGGCTCGCCGCCACGGCGAGTCCGGCCGCCACGTTTGCCCGGGCCGCCAGCCTGCTCGAGCGGTCGGCCACCGGCTTCAGTGGCCACATGACCGACGGCCGGGGCCTGATCGAAGCAGTGCGGGCCCACGTCGATCCGGCGGGCCGTGAGGTGCTCGTGCTCGGTGCGGATCCCGCGGCCCGGGCGGTGGCGCTCGAGCTGGCGCTCGCCGGAGCCGCGGGGTTGTTCGTGGCCGACCACGACGCCGAGCGGGCGGCGGCCCTCGCCGCCGACCTGGCCGCGATGAACACGGCCCCCGTGGCGGTGCTGCCCTGGGCCGCGACGATCGAGCTTCCCGAGCGGGTGGGGATCGTGGTGCGGGCCAGCTCGGCCCCGGTGACGCTCATGGCCTGCGAGCGGACATCGTGCATGCCGACATGACCGCCGACGCCGATCCGCCGCCCGAAGCGGTCGCCGCCGGCTGCTGCCTGGTGACAGGCCTCGAGGTGCGGGCCGTGCAGGCGGCGATCGAGTTTCAGGCGCTCACCGGCCTCGAGGCCGACGTCGAGCTGCTGCGGGAGGCGCTCGACGAATACCTGTCCTGATCACGGGCGACCGCCTCCTCGGCGGCGATCACGCTCTTGATCCCGCCGACCACGTCGGCGGTGACGGTCACGGGCTGGATCTGGCCGCCCATCTTCAGGCCGGCCGAGCCGGGAATGTGGCCCTACGGGGCGGTCGGTTCGGCGGCCAGCGGGCCGGCAGCCTCCTGACCGAGTCGCGCGATCCGCTTCAGCAAGGCTGTGGATCCCTGCCGCACGTCGGGGATCGCGTCTTCGCGGAGCGCCTCGAGTGCCGTCACGATCCGGCCCGGCGGCGGCTCGGCCGTGTCGTCCACGAGCAGGCCCACGCCCTTGATCGCGTTGACCACCACCATCGCCCGCTTGTAGCGGGCCGCCTGCGACTCGTCGTCGCCGGGCCGGGTGGCCACGTCGGGCAGGGCGAGCATCTCGGCGAGCGTCTCGTAGGCCGCCGGGTCGCCGAGCCGGGCGAGGCCGAGCGCGGCGTTGGCCCGCACGTCGTTCTCCACGTCGCCGCAGAGTTCCTCGAGCCGGCCGCGGGCCCCCTCGCCCCCGACCACGCCCAGTGCGAAGGCGGCGCTCGACCGCAGGCCGGGGTCTTCGGACCGCGTGGCCCCGATCGCCGTGGCGGTGACCGCAGCGGGATCGCCGAACTTTTGGCCGGCCGCCGCGAGGTTGGTCGCCAGCACGGCCAGCGCCTCGACCGCGGCCCGCGCGATCTCGGTCTGGTCGGTGGCCTCGGCCCGGGCGACGAGCGGCGGGGCGGCTTCGGGCACGGCGAACTCGCCGAGCGCGCGGCAGAGATAGACGCACAACGTCCGCGACTGCTCGGCGGAGTGGCCGCCGCCGACGGGGCGGCCACTCTTCACCTCGTCGGCGAGGACGGAAGCCAACTCGCCGGCCAGGGCCTCGTCGGCCTTGAGCTTGGCACCGCCCGGCCCGCGGAGATCGTTGGCGAGGTTGAGCGCCGCCTGCCAGCGGCCCTCGGTGTTGCGGCGCAACGATCGCACGGCCGCCTGCGGGTCGTTGCCGAGTTGGGCCAGCCAGTGGAAGGCGACCCACACGCAGACGATGATGCCGACGATGATCGCCGGCACCAGAAACAGTTGCACGAGAAAGCCCGCGCTGGGAGGCTCGACGGGAGGAAGGTCGTCTGGCGAGATCGCGCGGCGGGATGAGTCAGCCATCGAGGGCACCGGTTCCTGGCATGTCGGCGCCCGGCCGACACTGCTGAAAGCATAGGAGTCAGGACAGGTGCGTCAATTCGTCGCCTCTTCCGCTTCAGCCCCCCCCGACGCATGGCCTGCGGGCGACGCGCGGCCGACTGCGGCCCGCTGGATCGCGGCGGATCTCACGCGGGTGGAGGAACAGCTCGCGCTCGACGAGGCGCTGCTCGAGGAGGCGCATGCGGGGCGGATGGTCAGGCCGGTGGTGCGCACCTGGATGGCGACGGAGCCGACGGTGGTGGTCGGGTCGTCGAGCCGGATCGACGAGGAAGTGGATCGGGCCGCGTGTGGCCGGGCGGGCGCGCGGATCGTCCGCCGGCCGAGTGGCGGCCTGACGGTGATACTCGGGCCGGGCTGCGTGATGTGGTCGGTGGTGGCCCCGCTTTCGCCGGAGAGGCAGCCGCCGATCGCCCGGCTCCATGCGGCGCTGCTCGATCCGCTGGCTGCGGCGCTCGTGGCGGCGGGGCGGCCGGTGGTGCGCCGCGGATCGAGCGATCTGGCCGTTCGCGTCGGTGACGGCGAGCGGAAGGTTTCTGGCAACGCCCTGCGGGTGCGGCGTGGCGCCGTCCTCTATCACGGCACGCTGCTCGACGACTTCGATCTCGAGCTTGTCTCCCGGCTGCTCCGCCATCCGCCCCGCGAGCCCGACTACCGGGCCGGCCGCCACCATGCCGCGTTCCTGGCAAACCTTTCGCTCGGTCGGGCGGCCCTCGACGAGGCGGTGCGGCAGGCCTTCGCGGCCCGTGAGCCTCTCACCGCCTGGCCCGCCGACCGGGTGGCGGAGCTGGCGCGCGACCGCTACGACAGCACCGCCTGGACGGAACGCACCGGGTGACCTTCCAGCCGCCGACCCTTTCGCTGCCAAAGGGGCGAATCGGGCCCGTGACCGGGGGCTACGGCGGTCTGGCAGTCTGGGGAAACCCTGCCGGCGCTGCGGAATGGGAAGCGGCTCGATGGCGATGTCATCGCGAGGCCGATGGCCTGACGATGCAAGGGACGGAGCGGCGGGTTCGGCGACCGACAGAGAAACGGCTCGGGACCTCAAACCAGCCTTTCTTCCAGGGGCCTTCCCCGGTAGGTTTCCGGCCCGATCGACAAGAGGTCGATTCACAGAGCCCGCAACAGGAGGTTGCTGTCCATGCGCCTGCACATGAACGCCGCGGACGTCCGCGAGCTGGTCTCGAGCCACTTTCTCAAGCTGGGTGCCGACGTCGACGATGTCGCCGACGTGCAGGAGAACATCCGCATTGATCGTGGCCGGTGCGTGGCGCGGTGCTATCGCGTGGCCGAGATGTTTGCGATGTGGCTGATCGACGTGGGCGTGTTGCAGTTCTATGACGCCGACGGCGAGATGCTCCACACGGTGAACCTGTTCACCGAGCTGGTGCCGTCGCGGGCCGCAGCCTGAGCACGGGCCGATCGGCCCACGGGCCACTCGGCAACTGCGACTTCGGGGAGCGAACCAAGGGGATCGTCTGCGCCCATGAGCTGGCGCGGGCGTGGCGGGGAGACGAAACCATCATGGCGTCGAGCAGCGGTCACACGCCGCGACTGTCGATCGTGATTCCGGCCTTCGACGCGGCCTCGCTCGAGGACACGCTCGTGAGCGTGCTCGAGAACCGGCCGGCCGACTGCGAGATCATCGCGGTGCTGGCGGTGCCCTACGCCGATCCGTGGAGCGTCGGCGAGGAGGTGCGGTTCGTGCAGGCCCCGACCAGCGCGACGGTGGTCGACTGCGTGAACGTGGGGATGGCCTCGAGCGCGGGTGAGGTCGTGCATGTGCTGCGGGCCGGCTGGCGGGCGACCGACGGCTGGGCCGACGCGGCGGTGGAGCGGTTCGTGGATCCCGACGTGATCGCGGTGACGCCGGTGACGGTGGCGGCGAATGACCGGGGCCGCGTGGTGGCCGCGGGCGTGCGGCGGACGAGCGGCGGACGGAGCGTGGTGAACACGCCGGCCCGGCGCGACCAGCGACTCGACACGTTCACGGAAGTCTCGGTGGCCCAGCCCGCAGCGCCCGCGCTCGAGGCCGGCTTCTGGCGGGCCGCGGCGGTGCCACCGAGCGGATTTTCGAAGGCCTGTGGCGACCGGCTGGCGGCGGCCGACATGGCTGCGGCGGTGGCCTGCCTCGGCGACACGGTCGTGGTCGAGCCGGCCTGCCAGGTGGTGGAAGGGCCCACGACGAAGCGGGGCACATGGTTCAACGAGGGCCTGCAGGCAGAGCGGCTGTTTTGGCGGAGCCTGGCGGGCGAGCAGCCGATCGCGGCGCTGGTGGCCCATGCAGGCGAGGTGATTCGTCATGCGGTCGCGGCGGCGCCGCTGGGCACGTTGCCGATGCTGGCCGGGCGGCTGGCCTGTCTGCTCCAGTTCGGCTCGTGCCTGGGCCGGGCGCGGGAGCTCAACGCCCTTCAGGCGGAGGCCGGGGCGCGGCGGCGGGCCGTGGCCGACGACGCCGGCGACCAGATCGTGCGAATCGACGCCGGCCACGCGGTGGGGCGGCCGAAGCGGCGGCCGGCGGCGGTGGCCGGGAGCGTGTCGCCTTCGGGCGGGGGCCACGATTCCTCACTGCGGCGTTCGGCCTGAATCTCGCTCGCCGCGGGCCTTGCCCGGCCTCCTGTTCCCGCGGTCGGTGGCCTGTTAGACTCCGATGATCGGCGGCTGAAAAAGCCTCGATACCTCGCCGATCATGGCGTGCCCTCGTAGCTCAATTGGATAGAGCGTCAGCCTCCGGAGCTG
>JBJTPO010000353.1:0-2834 GCA_046075145.1 Planctomycetota bacterium | reverse complement strand
GGCGGCCGCGGCAGAGCTCGGCGGGGCGGACGCGATCACCGTCCACCTCCGAGAGGACCGCCGCCACATCCAGGATCGTGACCTGGAGGTCTTGCGGAAGACGGTGCAGGTGAAGCTCAATCTCGAGTGTGCGATCGCGCTCGAGATGGTGGCGATCGCCTGTCGGGTGAAGCCCTGCCAGGTGACGCTCGTGCCGGAACGGCGGGAGGAAGTTACGACGGAGGGCGGCTTGGACGTGGTCGGTCACCGGGCCGCGGTGGCCGAGGCGGTGGACCGGCTGCGCGAGGCGGGTATCGCCGTGTCGCTGTTCATCGACCCCGCACCGAGGCAGATCGACGCCGCGGTGGACCTGGCCGTCGAGGCGGTGGAGCTGCACACCGGCTGCTACGCGAACGCGGCCGGCACCGAGCGGGACACGCGGCTGGTGGAGCTCGCCCGCGCCGGTGCCATGACGCGGCAGGCGGGGCTCGCGCTCGCCGCCGGCCATGGGCTGACCTATCGCAACGTCGTGCCGGTGGCCCGGCTCGACGGCATGGGAGAGCTCAACATCGGCCATTCGATCGTGGCCCGCGCCGTGTTTGTGGGGCTGGCCGAGGCCGTCCGCGAGATGAAGCAGCTGATCCCGGGCTGACCGAGCCGCCGGCGGGCCGGACCTCAGCCGGGCGTGGGGCAGGCTTGTAGTCTGCCGCCTCGTTCGGGCCTGTGGGCGGTCCGATGGTCGAAGCCGACGAAAGCAGGTTACAAACCTGCCCCACGGACGGGCTGCCAGGAGGTGCAGCGATACACCCCGCTCACCCGACTGCCGCGGCCAAGGCGTAGGAACCGAGGCACACCACCCGCTTGCACCGCTTCTCCAGGCTGGCAATCGCCCGGCGGACACGGAGGTCGGTGCGGTGCCCCTCGAGCTCCACGAAAAAGATGTAGCCGCGGTCCTCGCCGGGGAGCGGAAAAGACTCGATCCAGGTGAGGTTGAGCTTCTGACGCTTGGGGATCGCCAGGGCGTCAGCCAGGCCGCCCGGCTTGTGTTCGATCTCGAACATCAGCGAGGTCTTGTCATGGCCGGTGCGCCCCGAGTCGGCATGGCCGATCACGGCGAACCGGGTGGTGTTGCCGGGCACATCCTCGATGTCTTCCGCAAGCACGTTGAGGCCGTAGTGAACGCCCGCCTGCCGGCTCGCGATCGCGGCGGCGTGGGGCGTGCGAGCCGCCATCTCGGCCGCCGCGCTCGTGCTCGTCAACTCCACCAGCCGCACCGCCGGGAGATGTCTGGCCAGCCAGTTGCGGCACTGCGAGAGCGCCTGCGGGCGGCTGTAGACCTCCTTGATCGCCGAGCGGTCGCAGGCCGCGAGCAGCGTGTGGTGAATCCGCAGCGGCACCTCGGCGCAGATTTTCACGGGCAGCCGCGCGAAGTTGTCGAGGGTGTCGGCGATCCGGCCGTCGGTGGAGTTTTCCAATGGCACGACGCCGTAGTCGGAGTGGCCGGCATGCACCTCCTCGAACGCGGCCGAGATGCTGGCCACCGGCACGAAGTCCACGGAGCCGCCGAAGCGGTGCAGCGCGGCCAGATGGCTGTAGGTCCACGCCGGACCGAGGTGGGCGACGCGGAGGTGCTGCTCGATCGCACGGGAACCGGAGATGAGTTCCCTCCAGATCGCCTTCACGCTGTCGTCGGCGAGCGGGCCCTCGTTGGCCGCCGCGACCCGCTCGAGAACGGCTTCCTCGCGAGAGGGATCGTAGGTGGCGCTGCCGGTCGATTGCTTGAGCAGGCCGATCTGTCGGGCGACGTCGGCCCGCTGGTTCATGAGGGCGACGATCTGACGATCGAGCGCATCGATTCGGGTGCGCAGCGCGGCGAGCCCGGCTGGTTTCCCGGCGGCGGACCCACGGGCGGAGCCGGACTTCGTCATGTGGTTCTCGTCGGACGGATTGGACACCGGACCGGCCAAAATGGCAGGCCCGCGGTTCGCTCTCCGCGGGCTCCCGCCGCCCGAAGACCACTGTAATCGGAAGTCGCCACGGGTAAATACGGCCATCCGACGCCGTCTTCACCGCATGCTCACAGAGGCCCGACGATTCGCGGACCGATGGCACGCTCTTTGCTTTCCCCAGAGATGCAACAGTGGCGGGCCGACAATGCGGCGCGGCCCCGCAGCGGTCACCGGGAGGAGGACACCCAGCACCATGGCGACGAAGCAGGGCGAGAAGATCATCGGCATCGACCTCGGCACGACGAACTCCGTCGTGGCGGTCATGGAGGGCAAGGAGCCCAAGGTGATCGCGAACAAGGAGGGCAATCGCCTCACGCCGAGCGTCGTCGCCTTCAACGACAAGGGCGAGACGCTCGTCGGCGACATCGCCCGCCGGCAGGCGGTGACCAACCCCAAGCGCACGATCTATTCGATCAAGCGGTTCATGGGCCGTCGGCACAACGAGGTGGCCGGCGAGGAAAAGATGGTGCCGTACGAGGTCATCGGCGGACCCGAGGACTACGTGAAGGTGCGTGCCGGCGACCAGTCGTTCACGCCGCCGGAAATCTCCGCGCAGGTGCTGCGGCGGCTCAAGGAGGCGGCGGAGAGCTACCTCGGACACAAGGTCAACAAGGCCGTCATCACCGTTCCGGCCTACTTCAACGACGCCCAGCGACAGGCGACGAAGGACGCCGGCCAGATCGCCGGCCTCGAGGTGATGCGGATCGTCAACGAGCCGACCGCGGCGGCCCTCGCCTACGGCCTCGACAAGAAGAAGGACGAGAAGATCGCCGTGTTCGACCTCGGCGGCGGCACGTTCGACGTGTCGGTGCTCGACGTCTCGAAGGACGGCGTCTTCCAGGTGAT
>JBJTPO010000352.1:0-1577 GCA_046075145.1 Planctomycetota bacterium | reverse complement strand
CGAGTGGTTCGGGCCGCTCCTGCAGCTCGTCCGCGTACCCGACTTCGAAGCCGCCATCGCGGAGGCCAACCGCACGGCCTATGGACTGGCCGCCTCGCTTCTCAGCGACGAGCCGCGGTTCGCCGAGGCCTTTCGCCGCCGGGTGCGGGCCGGCGTGGTCAACTGGAACCGCCAGACCACCGGGGCCTCGGCGCGGCTGCCCTTCGGAGGCATCGGCCGCAGCGGCAACCATCGTCCGAGCGGATCGTTCACGATCGACTCCTGCGGCTATCCCGTGGCCTCACTCGAACGCGACCGTGTGACGGCTCCCCCTGCCCCGCCCGGCCTCGAGTGACCGCAACCCTCGTGGGCCGTGGAGCAGACTTGCAGGCTGCCAGCGTTCGCTTCGGGCACCAAACGTCACCGATGCCCCATCATTTTTCATGGCAGGTTGCAAACCCGCCCCACGGTCGAGTCCGGGAATTAAGCAAGGCCTTGGAACGTGAACATCATGCCTGCTATTGAACTCAACCTCGACGGACTGGTCGGCCCGACGCACCATTACGGCGGCCTGGGCCTCGGGAACGTCGCATCGCAGCGGCACCGCCACGAGGTCTCCGACCCCCGCGGGGCGGCCCTCGAGGGGATCGCGAAGATGCGGCTCTTGGTCGCGCTTGGCATCCCGCAGGCCGTGCTGCCGCCACAGGAGCGGCCGCTCGTCGCGGCCCTGCGCCGGCTGGGCTTCGTTGGCGACGATGCCCGCGTACTCGCCAGCGCGGCCCGCGAGTCGCCGGAGCTGCTCTCGGCCGCGTCCAGCACCTCCTCGATGTGGGCGGCCAATGCGGCGTCGGTCTCCCCCGCCGCCGACACCACCGACGGCCGCGTCCACCTCACGCCCGCGAACCTCGTCAGCCAGTTTCACCGCTCGCTCGAGCCGCCGACGACGGCCACCGTGCTCAAGCGGATCTTTCCCGACCACGACTACTTCGCACACCACGCCCCGCTCCCGGCCGCCCTGCCCTTCGCCGACGAGGGCGCGGCCAACCAGATGCGGCTCTGCCCCACGCATGGCGAGCCCGGCATCGAAGCCTTCGTCTTCGGCCGCGACGGCGAAACACGACCCGGTGGCCGGATCCCGGCCCGGCAGTCGCTGGCCGCCTCCCAGGCCGTCGCCCGGCTGCACGGCGTGGCCGCCGACCGGCGGCTCTTCCTCCGCCAAAGCGAGGCCGCGATCGACGCCGGGGTGTTTCACAACGACGTGATCGCGGTTGCCAACGAAAACGTGCTGCTGGTGCACGAGCGGGCCTACGCCGAGGGGACGGCTGCGCTGCATGCGATCCGGGCGGCATATGCCCGCGTCTGCGGCCCCGGCCTCGTCGTGATCGAGGTGCCCGAGCGAGAGGTGTCGCTCGCCGACGCCGTCGACACGTATCTCTTCAACAGCCAGCTCCTTACGCTCCCGACCGGCGGCATGGCCCTGGTCTGCCCGGCCGAATGCCGCAGCCACGCGGCCACCAGCCGCTGGCTCGACGCCCTGCTGGCCGCGGGCGGCCCGATCGCAACCGTCCACCCGGTCGAGGTCGGGCAGAGCATGCGAA
>JBJTPO010000351.1:0-3061 GCA_046075145.1 Planctomycetota bacterium | reverse complement strand
GGGGGGGAGGGAAAAGAAAGCAGCAAGGATGGCGACGTGAGGTTTCCTCAGAGCGACCGGAGGCCAGGGATGGCCGAAGGGAGCGTCCGGCGAGATGGCACGGGCGACCCCGAGCCTCGCAGGACGTTCCGTCGGCGAGCTTGAAAACCGGACAGCAAGCAGCCTGTTTCCCGTGAAACGGGCTGCGCGCTGATCCTGGTGGCATGGTCGATGGCCTCCGGGTCCACGGCTGGTTCCACGTGAAACCGGGCGGCGTGCATAGCCTGGCGAGGCTGGGGCGAGTTGGCGGTTTCACGTGGAACTGTCACGGCGACCTTGAGCGGCAGGGCATTCGTGGCGCGGCCGAGGTCGCGACGTATCGGTCCTGCCCGACGTGGCCGATACACGGAAAGCACCACTTGTGCGTTCGAGATCGAACGGAAGGATTCTGCGCGTGGGAAGGATTCTCTGCGTGGCCAACCAGAAGGGTGGCGTCGGCAAGACGACCACCGCCTGCAACGTCGCCGCCGGCCTCGCCCACGCGGGCCTGCGGACGCTGCTGGTCGATCTCGACCCCCAGTGCAACGCGACCACCGGGTTCGGCGTAGCGCCTGCGGCCGTCCATCCGCTCATCTCCGAGGCGTCGCTCCACGAGTCGATCGTCGAGACGACGCTGGCCAACCTGTTTGTGCTGCCCGGCAGCCGGAGCGTCCGGGACGTCGAGCGGATCGCCGCCGCGGCACGCCAGGGTTCGGCCGTGCTGGAGGGGCACCTGTCCCGCGGGCTCGTCGCCTGGGACTACTGCCTGATCGACTGCCCACCCTCGGCCGGTGAGCTGACCCGCGCCGCCCTGGCCGGCAGCACCGAGATCCTGATGCCGATCCAGTGCGAATACTTCGCCCTCGAGGGGCTCACCCAGATGATCGAGGTGATCCGCGAGGTGATGCAGGAGCGGCCGGGGCGGCTCTCGTTCAGCGGGATCGTGCTCACCATGCACGACGGCTCACTCGAACTCACCGCCGAGGTGGAGGCGGAGGTGCGGGACTTCTTCGGGGAGATCGTCTTCGAGACGGTCGTGCCGCGGGACGTAGCCGTCTCCGAGGCACCCAGCCACGCCCAGAGTGTCTTGGACTACGCGACGCGCTCGCCGGGAGCGCGGGCCTACACGGAACTCGTGATGGAGGTACGCGACTGTGAGTAAGGAACGCCGCCTGGGACGTGGACTCGAAGCCCTGCTGGGACGTGCCGGCATCGAGCCGGCCGCCGCCGCGCCGGTGACGGAAGGCTCCGCCGCCGTCGCGAGCCGGCCCGCGGGCACCGGCCTCGGCTCGGGCGCTGCCCGGCTCATCCTCCACGCCGCCGAGGAGGCGGAGGAAGCGGCCGCGTCCCTGCCCGCGAGCGACCTCGCCGTGACGCTGGTCGATCCCAACCCCTGGCAGCCGCGGACGGTGCTCGGCGACGCCGATCTGGCCGAGCTGGCCGAGAGCCTGCGCGAGCATGGGCTCGTGCAGCCGATCGTGGTCCGGGCGAGGGGCGACCGCTATCAACTGATCGCCGGCCAGCGGCGGCTGGCGGCCGCCCGCAAGCTGGGCTGGGAGCGGGTGCCCGCCCGCGTGCTCGAGGTCGACGACCGGCAGATGGCCGAGATCGCCATCGTCGAGAACCTCCAGCGGCGCGATCTCGATGCGCTGGAGAAGGCAGCGAGCTTCAAGCAGTATCTGGCCACCTGGAGCTGCACCCAGGAAGAACTCGCCAAGCGGCTCTCGATCGACCGTTCGCATGTGGCCAACCTGATCCGGCTGCTCGAGCTGCCCGACTCGGTGCAGCGAAAGCTGCGTGAAGGCAAGCTCTCGATGGGCCACGCCCGGGCGCTCCTGCCGCTGGGCGACGAGGCGGAGCAGATCCGGCTCGCCGACCGGGTGGCGGCCGAGGGGCTCTCGGTGCGGGCGGTCGAGACCGAGATCCAGGAACTGCTCCGCCGCGAAGAGTCCGAAGACTCCGACCCGGAAGCGGAGCCCGCTGCCGGCAGGCCGACGGCCCCCAAGCGGAAGCCGGGCCGGCCGGCCGCACGGCGGCCGGGCCAGGTTGCGGCGGTCGAGGCCCAGCTTCGTCGGGCCCTCGGAGTGAAGGTGGTGGTGCACGCCAACAGCCGGGGGGCCGGCCGGATCGTGATCCCGTTCGCCAGCCTCGATGAATTCCAGCGGCTGCTGAACCACGTCTGCGAGTAGCACACACGCAGCACATCAATCGGGGCGGAGAGATTCGAACTCTCGACCTCCTGGTCCCAAACCAGGCGCGCTAGCCAGACTGCGCTACGCCCCGTCGGCCCCATGGGAGCCGATTCGCGGACAGTGTACACCGGCAGAGGTCCGCCGCCGCCACGGGCCTCCGGCTGCCGCCGATCGCGATATACTTTTCCCCGGTTACGGCCGGCGGCCGAACCATCCCGGCCACGATGCGTAATTGGGCGTCGGCACCTTCGCCCCGTCCCCAGCCAGAGGAACCCCCTGATCGAAATGCTCACCTTCTCCAAGCGGATCCTGTTCGTCGGTTTCGGCTTCGTGGCCCGGTGCACCCTGCCGGTGCTGCTGAAGCATGTGAAGGTTCCGCTCGGAAACATCACGATCGTGGAGTTCGAACCCGACGAGGAAGCGCTCCGCCCGTGGATCGAGAAGGGGGTGAACTTCGTCAGGGCCAGGGTCGCGCCCGACAACCTGGGGGAGCTGCTCTCCCGCCATGTCTCCGCTGGCGACATCCTGATCGATCTGGCCTGGAACATCGAGTGCGGCGAGATCCTCCAGTGGTGCCACGACCACGGCGTGCTCTATCTCAACACGTCCGTCGAGCTCTGGGATCCCTACGCGAACGCCCAAGGGGCTCATCCCACCAAGATGACCCTCTACTGGCGGCACATGAACCTCCGCCGGCTGGTCGCCGGCTGGGACTCTCCCGGCCCGACCGCGGTGCTCGAGCACGGGGCCAACCCCGGGCTGATCAGCCACTTCACCAAGCACGCCCTGCTCGACATCGCCAAGGCCTGCCTCGAGGAGCGGAAGTTCGCCGGCGCGCAGGCCGAGCGGAT
>JBJTPO010000350.1:0-1440 GCA_046075145.1 Planctomycetota bacterium | reverse complement strand
CCGACGGCGGGCGGATCGCGCTCGGAACGTCGGCCGGTCGCCTGCTCACGTGGCAGCCCGACGCCCGTGCGACGCCGAGTGTGGCCGGCCCGGAACTCGACCGGCCGGCGCATGACGAGGCCATCTGGGATGTCTGCTTCTCGCCCGATGGCAGCCGGCTTGCATCGGCATCAGCCGACGGATCCGTCGCCATCCACGATCTGGCCACCGCCACGATGGCGGGAAGGATCACCGGCCACGAGTCGGCCGTCTACGCCGTCGCCTTCTCTCCCGACGGCACGCTCCTGGCGACGTCGTCCCGCGACCGGACCATCCGGCTCTATGACGCGCAGACCTTCGAGGAAACGGCGGTGCTCCGCGGGCATGAGGGCACCGTCTATTCGGTCCGGTTCGCCCCGCAGGGAGACCGACTCGTGTCGGCATCCCAGGATGGAACGGTGCGGGTGTGGGGCGTCGGCGGCCATCGCGAGGAGCGAGTGATGACCGCCGCCACCGGTGGCAGCCGGATCTTTCGCGCGTGCTTCTCGCCCGACGCGAGCCTGATCGCCGCCGCGGGTGAGGACGGCCTGGCCCACGTGTGGCGGGCAGACGGCACGCTCCTGCACCGTCTGCGGCATCCACAGCGGGTCAACGCAGTGGGGTTTCTCGGTGCCGGCGGTCAGGTTGCCACGGCCTCGGGCGACGGACTGCTGCGAATCTGGGACCTGGCGACGGGCCACGAGACAGCCCGGCATCGGGGCCATGCCGACGCCATCATGGCGTTGGCCGTGCGCCCGGGCTCCGTCGCGGTCGCGACCGGCTCGAAGGATGCGTCGGCCCGCCTCTGGAGCACTTCCGAGACGGGCGGGCCGCTGCTCCGATTCGGCGGCCGCGTGCAGGCCCTGGCGATTTCCGGCGCCGGCGGCCGGCTCGCGGCTGGCGATGCGGCGGGCGACGTGCGGGTGGTCGATGCCGCCACGCTCGACGCGGACCTGGCGTTTGCGACCGGGGCCGGCCGGGTCAACTCGCTGGCCTTCGCGCCTGACGGTCAGCAACTGGCGGCCGCGTGCGACGACGGCAGCGTGGTCCGCTTCGATCTCACCACGGGCCGATCACTCGCAAGCTTCCCCGTGCACTCCCGCCGCGTCTACGACGTGGCCTTCTCCCCCGACGGCCGCACCCTGGCCACCGGATCCGAGGACCGCACCGCGCGGGTTGTCGCCGCGGACGACGGCAGCGAACGCCTGCCTCCGCTGCGGCATCCGAGCCGGGTCTTTTCCACGGCGTTTCATCCGGCCGGCCACCGGCTGGCGACCGCCTGCGGCGATCGCATCGTCCGGTTGTGGAGCCTCGCCGACGGCTCCGAACTCGCCGCCTGGTCGGGCCACGACGCCGCCGTGAACTGGGTCACGTTCGCCCCGGCGGGCGACCGGCTGGCGTCCGCTTCATCGGACGGCACCG
>JBJTPO010000349.1:0-1842 GCA_046075145.1 Planctomycetota bacterium | reverse complement strand
CGGCGAAGGCTTCGCGATGTGCGAAAGCCGGGTGTTCTCCGGGTGGAACGCCAGCGGGATGAAGGTCTGGAACCCCCCCGTCTCGTCCTGGAGCTCACGCAGCCGCAGCAGGTGGTCGGTGCGGTGGTAGGCGTTCTCGATGTGGCCGTAAAGCATCGTGGCATTACTGCGCAGGCCCAGTTCGTGGGCGGTGCGGTGGATCTCGAACCACTCCCTGGTGTCGGCCTTATGCTCGCAGATCCGGTCACGGACCTCGGGATGGAAAATCTCCGCTCCGCCCCCCGGCAGGCTGCCGAGGCCGGCATCCTTGAGTTCGCCGAGGATCGCGCGGATCGACCTTTTCGTGAGGTGGCAGAACCAGTTGATCTCGACCGGCGTCCAGGCCTTGAGATGGAGCGCCGGATAGGCGTCGTGGAGGACGCGGATGATATTCAGATACCAGTCGTAGTCCTTCTGGTGATGCAGGCCGCCCACGATGTGCATCTCGGTGGAGCCGGCCTCGACAGCCTCCCGGCCACGGGCCAGGATCTGCTCGTCGTTCATGACGTAGCCGCGGGCGTCACGCAGGTCGGCCCGGAAGGCGCAGAACGTGCAGCGGTAGACGCAGACGTTCGTGGGATTCAAGTGGGTGTTGATGTTGTAGTAGGCGAAGTTGCCGTTCTTTCGCTCACGGACCAGATTCGCCAGTTCCCCGAGTTCGTGAAGGTCGATGGCGGGGTCCCAGAGCGACTCGGCCTCCGCGGCCGTCAGCCGCTGGCCGGCCTCCACCTTCTCTCGAATCGGATCCAGGGAGGGCGTGACGGCTCGAATCATGGATGTCTCTGGGGAAGTCGGGGTGATTGGGGGCGGTTTCGCCGCTCTGCACCGCACTACCAGAACCGCAGGCCAGCAATTTCTGCAACCGGCCGAGCGAATCGGCCTCAAATGGGGGGCTCGGGGTTGCCCGTGCCATCTCGCCGGACGCATCCTGCCGTCCGGTCGCTCCATGCCGGCTGCGCTTCGGCATCCTGTGCCTCCGTGTGCCATCCAGGCCGTCTCGATTGGCACTGGCAACCCCGCGCGGCCCACGGATGCGATATCGTCCGCCAGGGAGGCGGCATCCTGCGGTCGGCGTCAGCAATCCGGCTGGGGACACGGGCAGGGAATCCATTAAGTTGCTGCATCAGGTTGATGTCGCCCCCACCCTCCGCGTTGCGAGTTCTCGATGTCTGCCCTCCCCTTGCTGCCGACCGTTTCCCTGCCGCTCGCCTTCCTGGGTCAGTCGTTCGAATGGGGCGACATGGTGATCGTGGGGCTGCTCGTGCTGCTCGAGGGCGTGCTCTCGATCGACAACGCCCTGGTGCTCGGCCTGCTCGCCAAGCGGCTGCCGCCGCACCTGCGGCCCCGGGCGCTCTCGTACGGGCTGATCGGGGCCTTCGTGTTTCGCGTCCTGGCGATCGCCACGGCCAGCTTCCTGCTCAAGTGGACCTTCGTGAAACTGCTCGGCGGCGGATACCTGATCTTCATCGCGGTGAAGCACCTGTTTTTCGAGGCCCAGGAGGAGGAGGGCGAGAAGCTGGTGCTTGATGTCTCCGGCCAGCCGGTGCTCGTGGATGTCGCGACGGGGGGCTCGCTGACCGCCGCCCAGGAAGAACTCGAGATCAAGGAACGCGTGCCGCTGGGGGCGTCGCTCGTCACCGGCGAGGCCGTCGCCCCGGCGCCGCCGACGGCCGGACGGACCGGTGGACGCTCGTCAGGCCGAAGGACGCCGTCATTCTGGAATACCGTCGCCGTGATCGAGCTGACCGACGTGGCCTTCGCCGTCGACTCGATCCTGGCGGCGATGGCCTTGGCCGGCAGCCG
>JBJTPO010000348.1:0-2608 GCA_046075145.1 Planctomycetota bacterium | reverse complement strand
CCGCAGGCGGCCGTCGATGATGTGGATCTTGCCCACGCCACGGGCCAGCGTCTCGAGACAGCCCTCGATCTTCGGGATCATGCCGGCGGCGATCGTGCCGTCGGCGATCAGCCGCCGCGCCTCGCTGGCGGAGAGCGAGTGGATCAGGCTCTCGGGGTCGGCGACGTCGCGGAGCACGCCCGGAATGTCGGAGAGCACCACGAGCTTGTCCGCTCCGAGCGCCGCGGCGACCGCGGTGGCGGCGGTGTCGGCGTTGACGTTGAGCTTGTGGCCGTCGGGGCCGAGGGCCATCGAGGGGATCACCGGCACCTGCCCCGCGTAGGCGAGGTTGTCGATCGTGAGCCGGTCAACCCGGGTCACCTCGCCGACACGGCCGAGATCGAGCGGCTCGCCCCCGGGCCCCTCCAGCGTGAGCCGCTCACCAAACAAGACGTTCGTGGAGAGAAAGTTGAGCGACATCGCGCGGCCGCCATACTCCTCGAGCTTGGCCACGATCTCGTGGTTGAGCTCGGTGGCGAGCACCTGTTCGACGATCGCGAGCGTGGCCTCGTCGGTGTAGCGTCGTCCCTGGACGAACCGGGGCTCGATGCCGGCCGCGTCCATGGCCCGGCTGATCGCCTTGCCGCCTCCGTGGACCACGATCACCCGCATCCCCAGGGTCGTCATGAAGACGATGTCGAGCAGCAGGTGCCGGAGGGCGTCCGGATGCTCGAGCACGCTGCCGCCGAGTTTGATGACGGTCGTCGTGTCGCGAAAGCGACGGATCCAGCCCAGGGCCTCGATGAGCGTGTCGGCCTTTTGGATGGCCTCCTGCTGGGGACGCGTGGCGGTGGGCTTCGTGGGCACGGGCTCGGGTTCCTCGGGCGGTGCGCCCCGGCGGGGCTCCGGCCCGGCGGGAAACCCTCGATTGTAGCAACCGTTGCGGCCACCGCCCCCGGCGGCCTTGGTGGCCGGCCGCGGCCAGGCGGCTTCTCCCGGCAACGCTCGGGGCCGGGCCGGCGAACCGTCAGCGGCCGGCGAGGGTCACGGGCTGACCGTCCCCGATGGCGATCAGGTAGGCCATCAGGATCTCGTCGATTCCGTCCTCGAGAAACGTCACCCTCCCGTCGGCCCAGAGCGCCTGCACGCCGCCGCGGTGCAGGCTGCGCGGGGCGCTCGAGAGATACCGCCACGGTCCGAAAAACTGCCAGGTGCCGCAGGGCATTCCGGCCCCGACGGCCGCCGCCGGTTCGGGGCAGGCGTAGAGCACATCCACGTTGACGCGCTCGCTGCGGATGTTGGGTCGCTGCGTGTGGCCCAGGGAATCCGGCGAGTGCCGAAACGGCCCGCCATCCGGGCCACCGTGGTGCATGTCGAACGCCAGCACGCTGGCGCCGTTCCAGCCCACCGCCCAGGCGCCCCTCGCGTCGCCGGCAGCACGGCCGGCGCGAACCTCGGTGGCCATCAGGGCCGCGTGCAGCCCGTCGGTCACGTCCGCGAGCCGCGGACGCTCGCGCCAGCCGAGCGTGGCGGGATACAGGTGTTGGTACTCGACGTGATAGGGACTCGCCCAGGCGGCGTAAGTTCCCCGCCCGCACTCCCGCCCGGCGGTGAGTTTCGGGTCGGCGAACGGCGGCCCGCTCGCCCCGTCGCTCGGGCAGACGAGCAGCGGCAGCCGCGCGGCCTCCGGGCCGGCGGCACCGCCGGGCGGAGCGGCGAACATCGGCTTCCGCAGGTCGAACCGATCGGCAAGTGGTTGATCATCCAGAAAAGGAAGAATCTGCACCAACCAGGAATGCGACGTGCCGTTGCGGGGATTGAAGTCGCCGAGGCCGTCGAAGCCGCCCGACGCAACACTCGTCGGCAGGAGTCGGCGAGCCTCGTGCCGCGTGTGGATGGCGATCCCGATCTGCCGGAGGTTCGAGCCACACTGCACGAGCCGGGCCGACTCGCGGGCCGACTGGACCGCCGGAAGGACGAGTCCGATGAGCAAGGCGATGGTCGCCAGCACCACGAGCACCTCGACGAGGCTGAAGCCGCTCTGCACGGGGACGGCGTGCGGGCCACGCGAGTGCCGCGGGGTTTCAGCCAATGCCCGCATCAGAGACCTCCCAGGCGTCACTCCAGACGGTGACCGCCGTGCGGCCCATGTCGAGCACGCGATCGATCGCCAGGCTCGCGCCCGGCGACTCCGCCGCCAGGCTCGCGCCGACGTCGTCGGCGAGCGTGCGGCCGCACAATCGGCCGCGTCGGTCGTTCCTCCCGAGGGCGATCTGCGGATGAATCGCGAGGCGGGACATGGCCGAGTTGTACCGCATGCATGGGCGTCGTGGGCGGGACGTCGGCCCGGGCTTCGCCATGCAGACGAGCTCCCGCCGCCGCCCCGCGGCGGCCACGGGAGCCCGGAGGTGCGACCGCCCGGCGGGCGAGGGGCACTTCAGCTGCGCTGTGTTTCGCGGCGTCGCCGCCGTCCCGGCGTCGGCTCCGCCTTGTCGTCGCCGGGCAGAGCCCGGCTCCTGCTGCCCCTCCGCCCGCCCTCGGCTGCCCGGGAAAAAGATGGACGTGAAACCGTGAATTCAGATCGCCGCAGCGGACGTCCCGCCCATGCGAATCCCCACCCCCTCGTCGA
>JBJTPO010000347.1:0-1897 GCA_046075145.1 Planctomycetota bacterium | reverse complement strand
CGTCCAGGTCCCAGTCGACGCCGTCGGGCGGCCGCCGCCAGCCGAGGATCTGGAACATGTCCCAGCCGGTGAGCACCTGGGTGCCGAAGATCTGGTCGTTTTTCAGCTGGAAGTCGTTGATGTAGAAGGTCGGCTTTTTCGCGTTGGACGAGAGCACGGGCCACCACAGCACCGGCACGCCGCCGAGGTTCACGGTGTTGCCACGGCTGGTGATGTACTGCTGATGCTCGACCACAGGCTCGCCGGTGGTCGGCTGGAGGAGCGGCCGGCCGAACGGATCGGCCAGGGGCACCTGCTCGTCGGTGAACTCGAGCTGGCGGGAGCGGAACTCCCAGGTCGGCACCCCGAGGCGGCTGGAGGTGAGTCCGCTCTGCTGGGCCACGAACCGGCTACGGTCCACCTGGCGGAGCACGTCGGCCCGAAGCCGCACGGCCCCGGAGTAGTTGTCGACCGGTGTCAGCACCGTGGCGCCGGTGATCACCCCGCTCGACCGAGGCACGTCGTAGAACATGTTGGCCGCCTCGACCACCCGCTGCCCCTGGCGGAAGACGACGTTGCCCTCCATGTAGAGTTCGAGCGGCACGTCGGGAGCCTGCGAGGCCGCGCCGTCCAGGTCGGGCTGGGCTTGGCCGCGGGTCCAGATCACGAGCCGATCGGCGGCGATGTCGAGCGGACCGGCCGGATCGACCCCGTCCACCACGAGGTTGACGCCCGAGTTGATGACCGCGATCCACTCAGTGCCCGAGGGGCTCGGGAACCACTTGATGTTGAGCGGCACGCTCGACCGGGGAAACGCCCGCAGCCGCCGGCCCGCGGCCTGAGCCGCCACCGGTGGCGCTGCCGGGGCCCCGAACTCGCTGAACTGCGTCTGCCGGATCGGCGCCTCGTCGCCGGCCGCCGCGGCCTCCGCCCCGCCGCCGACCACCGGGGCGTCGTAGAGCGGGGGCGTGCCGGCCGAGGGCACGACACTGGCGAAGTCGAGTACCGGATCGCGGAGATACCAGAACCGGCCGGTCCACTGCGGCCCGCGGACGCTCGCCGTCGTGTCGGCCTCCCCGGCCGTGCGGCTCTTCACCCGCACGTCGCCGGCCATCCGCACCACCATGCTCCGCACCCGCGGCTCAGCGGCCGACTCGTCGAATGCGGCCTGTTCGATCCAGACCACCGCCTCGTGGGCCGCGGCCTCGGTCGCACCCTGCACGATCCGCACACCGCCGGTGAGATGCCAGACGTCGTACACGCCTTCGGTCCAGCGGGCGGCCTGCGTGGCCTCGATCGTGACCCGCTCCGAGGGATCGACCGAGGGCACTTCCACCCGCCCCGCCTCGGCGATCGCCGCCGCCAGGCCGCGGGCCGGCAGCGTCGCCAGCGCGCCGGCGCTGGCCTCCGGTGGCAACACGTCACCGGGCGGCGTGGCCGCCGCCGCGACGGTCCACGCAGCCACGAGCAGGCAGGCGGCGACGCACCGCGCGCCCAAAGGCGCGCAGGCGGGCATCGTCACGGCGTTGGAGCGGAGTGTGGGCACGCGGTTCGTCGCTGGGCGCGGAACCTTTCGGGGGTCGGAAGGAGGCGAAAAGCGCGGGACTATAGGGGCGTCCAAGAACGAGGGTCAAGGCATCGCGACCGGCGCAACGCCTCCGCAAGTCGTGTTGCGGCCGCGGGTTATCGCCGCCGGCCCATGGCCTCGGCGGGCGGATGATCACCGTCCGCGAGCACGGCAGCCGCGGCCGTGGGCCGAAGCCCGACCACGTGGGCCGGGAAGATGGGGCAACGTGCCCGCGGTGAATCGGGGCGGTTTGGCGCGGGGTCGCGGCAGGCCCGGTAAACTCGAGATCCTCTGCCCGCAGACGCCGCAGCCTGCCGCGCCCCCACCACTCCAGCGAGTTGCCGACGTGAC
>JBJTPO010000346.1:0-2518 GCA_046075145.1 Planctomycetota bacterium | reverse complement strand
CCCGCAGGCTTCGCTGCCAGGCCCGCAGGGTCTGCCGCTCACCCGGGCTGGTCGCCGCGGGGAGGGCGGCGGCCACCTCCCGGCGGCGGGCCTCGCTCGCCTGCCAGACATGCCGCATGGAGAGCGTGCCGAAGGCGAGGTGCGGGCTCAGCCGTGAGCAGGCGGTGGCCGCCGTCACAGGGCTGCTGATCCCACCGGAATACCGTCGCCCGCGGTGACTGAGAAAATCGTCGAGCACGTCGTGAGCCGCCCGCTCGCCCCCGCGTTGGCGGTCCTTTGTGTCCGGTGGCTGACCGAGGTCGCGGCAGCCGAGCATGCCGCACGTCTCGAGCCGGTCGATCGCTTCGCGGCCGCCGCGGCCCATGGCCCGCGGCAGGGTCGCCTGCCGGCTCTCCATCCGTTCTTCCCAGATACGATTCCAGCCGGTTCGCGAGGTGAGCCGCCGCACGACTCCGGTCTGCGGCAGTTCCAGAAACTCGACGCCCACCTCGCGGGCCCAGCGGCGAACGCGGCGATCGCGGGCGTAGGTCACGCCCGTGCCGGTCTCCTCGTGGGCCACGAGCAACGTGAAGCCGGTCTCCTCGCGCAGCCGCTCGAGCATCGCGACGGCCTCGCCCCGGCGGGTCACGAGCCGGATGCCGAGGCGGTCGAGCGCCGGCTCGAGGTCCCGCAAACACTCTTCCTGAAACGCCGTGTGGCTGGGATCCCACTCCGGCTGGGCGAAGACCTCGGGCTCATAGATGAACAGGGCGAACACGGCCCCGCCTTGCGACCGCTCGACGGCGGTGGCGAGCGCCGCATGGTCGGCCACGCGGAGATCACGTTTGAGCCAAACGCAGACCGGGGGGCGAGCGGTCATGGGTATACCGACGGGAGGTGGCGCGAACCCGCGCCGCTCCCACGATAGGCCGCGGCTGGAGAGAAGGTACTGGTCACAGCACCGGATCCGCTGCTCGCGGGTGCCCGGGCAGGCCTCGAAGGGCATTGCGGCCAGGCCCCGCTGCACGGTCGCGAACAGGCTGGCATCCTCCCGACCTTCGCCTACTTCCCGTTCGGTGGGGGCAGCCGCTTCTGCATCGGCAAGGCGACCTTCGAGGTCGAGGGCAGCATGCTGCTCGCCTCGTTTTTTCGCGACTGGGCCGCGGAGCCGGTGGCCGACTGTGAATCGCAGCCAAAGTCCTTCGCCACCATGTGGGCCGATCGGCCGATGTGGGTGCGGGTGCGGCATCGCTGATAGACTCGCGGCCCGCCGGCGGCGAATCAGGTGGCAGCGGCAGGAAGCGAGTCATGCTCCCGTTCACGCTCGAACTCATCGCGCTGGGCGGCGTGATCGGACTGTTCAGCGCCGTGCTCGGGTAGGGCGGCGGCATCTTCATCGTGCCGGCTCTGACGGTGATGTACGGCCTGCGCATCAGGACGGCGGTGGCTGCGAACTTGATGGGCATCATCGCCACGTCGATCGGCGTGGGATGCGTGACACGGCCCGGCCGTGCTCCTGACATGGGCCTTGCCATGCGGCTGGAGATCGCCACGACCGCAGGGGCCCTGACGGGCAGCTTTCTGGCCGGATTCACTCCTGCGCGGCTCGTGAGCGGCGCCTTTGCCGTGATCGTGCTCGCCACCGCACTCTACACCGCGATCAAGGGGCGCTTGGTCGATCGGTTGTCGCGGGGCGATACCCTCACCGTCACCAACTGGCCGGCCGGACTCGCCGCCTCGGGGCTGGCCGGCGCGATCTCTGGGCTGAGGACGGTCGCGTGGTTCATGACGCCGCCGACACTGACGCTCTTGCTCGTGGGCCTCGTCGCCGCGATCCGCGCTCGGCTCGCCACCGACGCCCCAGCCGCCGCGGCGCTCACCACGCTCCCGCTCCACGCCCTGGAGGCGGCCGACCAACTGGTGACACCGCTCGGGTTGCTGACGGTAGGGCTCGTGCTCCTGGCGATCACACCGATGATCACGGTGCTGTTCGTGGCGGTCGCGCACGGCCGTGGCCGCCGCTGGGGCGAGGCTGCCGTGGCGACCTGTGTCCTCGCGATCCTGGCCCTGTCCGTGGCACTGAAGCCCCACGGTTGACCGGGCGGCCGCGGGCGTCGAGGTCCGCGACAACCAGCATCACGCCACCGGCCGGATGCGGGCGGCGAGCCACAGGCTCGCGATCGTCGCCCCCGCGGCCAGGATGCCGACCGTCCCGTAGTTCCGCACCGGTTCGCCCGCACCTCCCTCGATGATCATCCCACCGAGCATGGCCCCGACGCCACTGGCGACGTGCTGGACCGAGGAGTTGAGCGACATGAAGCTGCCGCGCAAGCGCGGCTCGATGCTCGACGTGATCAGCGACATCGCCGACACCATCCGCGCCGTGTTGGTCGCCATCAGCATGGCCGCCACCGGGGCGGCGCCCAGGATGCCGACCGCGGGCAGATGCGTCAGCACCAGGATCATCGCGGCCGACAGCGGCACGATGCCACGGAACACCGCCAGCCCGCCCCAGCGATCGACGAGCCGGCCGACGAGC
>JBJTPO010000345.1:0-5160 GCA_046075145.1 Planctomycetota bacterium | reverse complement strand
CGGCCAGCCCGTGATGGTGTCCTGCATCGCCCGAAAGACCTCGATGTTGAGGTCGTAGGCGCGGCCCCGGTTCGAGAGCAGGTCCTGCAGGCCGTGCTCGTTGTAGTCCTCGTCGATCAGCTTGAGGATCGGCTTGCCGAGCTTGAGGGCCAGCCAGATCACGGCCTTGCGGACCAGCGGATCGGTCCACTCCAGGCCCAGCGAATCGAGCGGCCCGACCAGCCAGGGCGACTCGAACCGCGTGAGCTGGGAGGCGGCGGCCCCGTCCAACACGAACTTCGCGTCGGCGTGCTGCTGCAGCGCGCTGGCCGACACGTGGATGCAGGGCGGCTCCTCGACCGCCTTGCGGACGATCTTCGCCTTGTGCTCGCCGAAGGCCAGGAGGATCACGCGGCGGGCGTCCATGATCGAGCCCACGCCCATCGTGATCGCCTGCCGGGGCACGTTCCACTCGCCGAAGAAGTCGCTCGCCGCGTCGGCCCTGGTCACGCTGTCGAGCGTGATCAGGCGGGTGCGGCTGTCGAGGGCGCTGCCCGGCTCATTGAAGCCGATGTGGCCCGTCCGGCCGATGCCGAGGATCTGCAGGTCGATGCCGCCGGCCGCGCGGATCCGCTCCTCGTACTGCAGACACGCAGCGAGGACGCGATCACGGGCGAGCGTGCCGTCGGGAATGTGGATCGCCTCGGCCGGGATGTCGACGTGGTCGAACAGGTGCTCCCGCATGAAGCGGTGATAGCTCTGGAGGGCGTCAGGGGCGATCGGCCAGTACTCGTCGAGGTTGAAGGTGACGACCGAGGTGAAGGAGACGCCGTCCTCCTTGTGGAGGCGGATCAGTTCGTCGTACACGCCCACGGGGGTGCTTCCCGTCGCCAGGCCGAGCACGGTCTTCTTGCCGGCGGCGGCACGGCTCGTCACCAGATCGGCGATCTCGCGGGCCACCGCCCGGCTGGCGTCCCCCGGCTGCTCGTACACGGTCACGGGCACCCGCTCGACCGTGGTCACGTGGGGCAGCGGGCCGCGATAGATCGGCGAGCGTGGCTCGACGGTTGATCGGGAAGACACGAATGAACTCCTGAGACGAATCGGCGACTATCCGCGACCACGCGGGGGGCCGATGGCGGGCCCCGGAAGCCCAGTTATAGCACTCCGGCTTGCGACGTTAGCCCAGCAGGGCCTGCTTCATCTGGTCGAGCACGGTCTTGAGCCGCGCGGTGTCGCCGCCTCCCACCTCCGCCGAAACCCAGCCGGTGAAGCCGATCTCCTTGAGGGCCGCCCGCACGCTGGCCCAGTCGATGTCGCCGGCGGTGATGTCGACGAAGCCCTTCCACTTGCCCTCGGCGTCGGCCTTGGCGTTGGAATAGCCCTTGATGTCGAGCTTCACGATCCGGGGCCCGAGCCCGCGGACCCACTCGGCCACATTCCCGTAGCGGGCGTGGTTTCCCAGGTCGAAGAACGCGCCCACCCAGGGGCTGTTGAAGCTGTCGATGTAGTCGGCCCAGGGCTTCACGGCCTGCTCCCGCGGGCCGTCGTCCTGGTAGTACATCCCGTTCCAGACTTTCTCGAACAGGATCCGCTTGCCGAGGGCGGCCGCCAGGGGGATCGCCTTCCTGATCTCCTCGCGGGCCCGGTCGCCCCCCTCGGGACCGTCGCCTCCCTTGCCGATCACCAGCAACACCCCGCTGCCACCGGCGGCGTGCGAGACGCGGATGCAGAGCTTGAGGTTCGCCAGCCCCTCGGCCCGCACCTGCTCGTCGGCGCTCGTGAGCGTCTTGCCCCAGTGGCCATGGTTGATCGCGCCATGGATGAACACGCCCGTGTCGCCGGCCGCCTTCCGCACCTGCTCCGGCGAGAACGAGCCGGCCTCGTCGAAATCGACGCCGTCCATCCCGGCCTCACGGGCGCTCGCCAGCCGCTCCTCGATCGAGTTGCCCTTGGTCATTCCATACTTGCACGAGAACAGGAACCCCTGCTCCGGCTGCGGCGGCATGGGCCACGTCGGCGCCGCGGCAGGGCTCTCGGCCCGGGCTCCGACGGCTGCCGCCCCGGCGAGCGCGGCGGACGAGGCCAGGAGCGAACGGCGGCTGATGGACATGGCGACTCCTTGGAATGGACGACCTGCGGAGCGAAAAACCGGGCCGAGCCACGCGGCCGGCGAAAACCGAACAGGTCGGCGGGAGCATAGCACGCCGTGGTTTGGCCGGGCGGTCCCGGGCCGCCGATTGCCGTTGAGCCAGCCCGCGGCGGCCGCTACCGTCGCGCCCCTCGCCGGCGGGGATCCAGGCATCGTCCCCGGCGGATCTCCAAGCCATCCGCCCATGCCAGCCACGAGCGCGATCATCGCCCTCACCGCCGCCGTCAGCTTCGGGCTGTTCACGCTGGCCTGGCTGATGGTGGCGTCGTGGCGGGCCTGGCATGTGCTACGGCCCCGCGCGGCCGGCGTTGGCCCAGGCGTCAGCGTGATCAAGCCGCTCTGCGGCTCGGACGACGACCTCGCGCGCAACCTCGTCTCCTTCCTCAGGCTCGACCACGAGCCGCTCCAACTCGTGTTCGGCGCGGCCGATCCCGACGACCCCGCCCTCGCGCTCGTCCGCAGGATCGCCCAGCGCCATCCCGACCGCGACGTCACGATCGTCGTGGGCGCCAACGACGATGCGCCCAATCCCAAGGTCGGCCTGCAGGAGCGGCTGCTGCCGCACGCCCGGCACGACGTGATCCTGCTCTCCGACTCGAACGTGCGGGTGGCTCCCGACGAGGTCGGCCGCGTCCTGCCCGCCTTCGACGACCCGCGGGTCGGCCTCGCCTACCAGGCGGTGACGGGGATCGGCGAGCAGTCGCTGCCCGCGGCGATCGAAAACCTGCATTACAACGAACTCGCGGGCGTGCTCGCCATCGGCGCGACGTTGCTCACAGGCCAGCACGCGGTCAATGGGAAGGGTGAGTGGGTGCGCCGGGAGGCGCTGGCCGCGATCGGTGGCATCAGGGCGGTGAGGGACAACGCCGCCGACGACTCGGCGCTGGCGCGGCTGGTGGCAGCGGCGGGCTGGAAGGTTCGGCTCTCCCCGGTACCGGTCCAGATCGTGCACCGCACCTGGTCGTGGCGCGGCCTCTGGCAGCGGCACGTGCGGCACGCGGCCTGCCGGATCCGGATCGCACCGGCGGCCTATCCGCTCGAACTCCTGCTCAACCCGCTGCCCTGGGCTGCGGCCCTGCTCGCCACACCCTGGGCGACTCTGGCCCCCGCCTTCCTGCTGGCCCGAATCCTGCTCGAGACGTCGGCCGCCCGGATCCTTCGTGGCTCTTGGCCGTCGCTCCGCCATGCGGCCGCGATTCCGCTCAAGGACGCCGTCTATCTGGCCGGCTGGTTCGCGCCGCTGGCCGTCCGCCACGTCCACTGGCGAGGCCGTCGCTACCGGCTCGCCCGCCAGGCCCGGATGGTTCCTCTGAGCCGCGCCGCGGCGCCGGCGGCCGTGCCTGCCGCGGGGAGTCGCCACGCGGCCTGAGCCGGCGCGGCGTCCGAGCGGGCGCGGTATCGTCTCGACGAGTCGTCCGCTCACCCCGAGGCTGCACCGTGCGTCCCACGCCCCTGTCCCCACCCCTGGCATTCCTCGCGTCCGTCGCGCTCACTGCCGCCGTGGCCGCCGGCGAGCCGCTGCGGGTCGGCATGGAACTGTCCTATCCGCCGTTCGAGATGACCGACCAGGCAGGTCAACCGAGCGGCGTGAGTGTGCGGCTGGCCCAGGCGCTGGCCGCGGACCTGGGGCGTGAACTCGTGATCGAGAACATCGCGTTCGACGGCCTGATCCCGGCGCTCAAGACGGGCAAGATCGACTGCATCATCTCCTCGATGACGGCCACGCCCGAGCGGGCCCGCTCGATCGCGTTCTCGGAGCCCTATCTGAAGACGAGTTTGGCGATGCTCGTGGCCACGACATCGCCCGTCCAGTCGGCCACCGACCTCGACCTGCCGGGCCGGGTCGTGGTCGTGAAGAAGGGCACGACCGGCCACCAGTACGCCGCGACGACGCTCGAGCGGGCCCAGCTGCTCGTGCTCGACAAGGAGTCGGCGGCCGTGATGGAGGTGGCCCAGGGCAAGGCCGACGCCTTCGTCTACGACGCGCTCTCCATCTACCGCAGCCATGCGCGGCACCCCGACACCACGCGAGCCGAGCTCAGGCCGTTCCGCGAGGAGACCTGGGCCGTGGGGCTCCGCCGAGGTGACGACAACCTCAGGCAGCAGGTGAACGCATTTCTGGAGCGGTTCCGCGCCGCCGGCGGCTTCGCAAAGCTCGGCGACGAGTTCCTCGCCGAAGAGAAGGCGTTTTTCGAGAAGCAGGGCATTCCCTTCATCTTCTAGCGATTCATCGCCCCTCCATCGGCCAGCGAGGGGTTGCCCGTGCCCCGGAGCCGGCCTTGCTGGCGAGCGAAGGCATGGATGCCGAGAGTGAGCCAGCATGGAGCGAGTGAAGGCCAGGATGGCCGTCGCGAGCGTCCGGCGACGGGGCACGGGTAACCCCGAGCCCGCGTGCGGCAGTGCCCTCCCGAGCGTCCGGCGAGATGGCATGGGCAACCCCGAGCCCGCGTCACCCACGACGCACCTCGCCGCGTGGTACGCTCTCCGCATGCCCCGTTGGCTCGCCCATGTCATCGTCGTCGTGGCCTTCGCCGCCGCCGTGGTGGCCGCCTTCGCCCGCGTCGACTACGAGTGGAACTGGGCGGCCGTCTGGGACTACCGCCAGAAGTTCCTCCAGGGATGGCTCGTGACCGTCGGCCTCAGCCTGGCGGCTCTGGTGACGAGCATCGTGATCGGCGGCGTCACGGCCGTGATGCTGCGGTCGGGCAACGCGCTGCTCGAGGCCGCCGCCCGGGTGTACGTCGAGCTGATCCGGGGCACGCCGTTGCTCGTCCAGCTCTTGATCGGATTCTACGTCGTGGCCACCGCGGTGGGCCTGGAAAACCGCTACGTCGCGGGCGTGCTCCTGCTTTCGATGTTCAGCGGCGCCTACATGGCCGAGATCTTCCGCGGCGGACTGGCGGCGATTCCGCAGACGCAGCGGGATGCCGCCCGGGCGATCGGCCTCACCCCCTGGCAGGCGCTGCGGCTGGTGATCCTGCCGCAGGCGGTGCGGCTCGTCCTGCCGGCGGTGGCGGGGCAGTTCGTGT
>JBJTPO010000344.1:0-1768 GCA_046075145.1 Planctomycetota bacterium | reverse complement strand
CGGCGTGCCGCGGGCCCACTCGCGGACGGTCCGCGGGTAGCCCGAGTCGGTGAGCGAGCCGGGGCCGAAGTCGGTGGCCACGAACAGGCTGCCCTCGTCACGCCAGGCGACACGGCTCTTGGCCTCGGGCAGCGTGAATCCCCCCGCCACGAACTGTTTCGTCGCAAGGTCGAACTCGCGGATGACATCGGCATCGGCCCCGCCCCGCGAGAGCGAGACGAGGCACAGCCGGTCGGCGGGCGCGAGCACCCTCGCCCCGTGCCAGACCCAGTTCTCGTTCTCGGCCTTGCCCAGCGCGTCGAGGTCGAGGACGGTCTCCCAGGCCGGTTCGGGGCTGCGATAGTCCGCGAGGCTCGTTCGCCGCCACACGCCCCGGGGGTGGGCCGCGTCCTGCCAGAAGTTGTAATAGTGGTCGCCGATCTTGGAGACGTAGGGAATCTTTTCCTTGGAGTCGAGGATCGCGAGCAGCCGCTGCTCGAGCGCCTTGAACTCGTCACCCGCGGCGAGGGCCGCGACGGCGTCGGCATTGCGGGCCTTCACCCACTCGAGCTGCCGCTCCCCCCCCACCTCCTCGAGCCACTGATGCGGATCGGCAGGCTCGGGAGCTGGATCGGTAGCGGTGACGATGGGCATGACGAGGCATCCAGCGACGAGGAAGAAGTTACGAATCATGGGAGGTTTTGGGTTGAGTGCAGGACGGAACTGGCTTGGAGGCCGACGACGGGTTCCGCGACGAATCATCCGAAAGGGGACAGAAAGGGGACTGTCCCCGCTGCGGGGACAGTCCCCGAACCCGAAAGCGTCCGGCGAGATGGCATGGGCAACCCCGAGCCGCGTGCGACGAGCCATCACGAGCGCACCTGTCCCGACCCAGTCACGACATACTTGTAGGTCGTGAGCTCCTTGATGCCGCAGGGACCGCGGGCGTGGAGTTTGTCGGTCGAGATCCCGATCTCGGCACCAAGGCCCAGCTCGCCCCCGTCGTTGAATCGCGTCGAGGCGTTCACCATCGCCACGGCTGTGTCCACCCGGGCGGCGAACCGCTGCGCGGCGGAGGGGTCTGCCGTCACGATCGCGTCGGTGTGCCGCGAGCCGTGGCGGTTGATGTGGTCGATGGCCGCGTCGAGCGACTCCACGACCGCCACCGAGATCTTTGGCCCGAGGTATTCGGTGCCCCAATCGGCCTCGGTGGCGGGGCCCGCCGTCGGCACGAGTCGGCGGGTGGCCTCGTCGCCCACGATCTCGACGCCGTGGGCCGCGAGTTTGGCCGCGACCGCGGGCAGAAACGCCTCGGCCGCGTCGCGGTGGACGAGCAGCGACTCGGCCGCGTTGCAGACCCCCATCCGCTGGCACTTGGCATTGACGGTGATCGCCTCGGCCATGGCGAGGTCGGCGGCCCGGTCGACGTAGACGTGGCAGTTGCCGGAGAAGTGCTTGAGCACCGGCATCCGCGCCTCGGCGCAGACCCGACGAATCAGCCCCTCGCCGCCGCGGGGAATGGCGATGTCGATCAGGTCGTCGAGCCTGAGAAACTCGCCCACGGCCTCGCGGTCGGCCACGTCCACCAGCTGCACGCAGTCTTCCGACAGGCCGGCCTCGGCGAGCGCGGCCCGCACGCTGGCCACGATCCGGCCGCTCGAATGGGCCGCCTCCTTGCCGCCCCGGAGGATGATCGCGTTGCCCGAGGCTACGGCCACGGCGGCGGCGTCGGCGGTCACGTTCGGCCGCGACTCGTAGACGAAGAACACGACCCCGAGCGGCACCCGCA
>JBJTPO010000343.1:0-3369 GCA_046075145.1 Planctomycetota bacterium | reverse complement strand
GCCGGGTTCACGAAATGTTGCACGAGCTTCCTGGCGAAAGAGTTCTCCATAGGCGCCTTGTCAGCGGAGTGAGGCTCGCAGCGAAAGAATACTTCGCAACCTCAAAAGAGGCGGCGGGGAAGGCACCGGAAAGCGTTGCGTATGAGCAGGCGGTAGCAGCTCTTCGAAACGTCGCGTCGGAGCGACCACTTGCTGGTTGGCGATCCTGGTGCGCTGCTACAGAACAAGTACATGTGACGGGGCAAGCATGGCGAAGTCTCCGCTGGGTGGATTCGCATGGCAACGAGACAAATCAATCATTGCGACTGCAACTGCTGAAGGAGGAAGCCCGCGTGCGGCAGTATGCCCTATTGATGCGAGGCAACGAGAAGCGACTAAGGGCAGTAATACTCTTGCATGCCATGCATGTCTTGCTTCGCAGCGCACGGGGCTACGCCACGACGCTAGGTGGCAAATGGTCTAAACCTCCAACATGTCGGCTTCGGTCGCTGCTCGAGGTCGATATCGTGGAGCCAGATGTTCGCGAGAAGTGGGAAGCAGCCATGGCCGGTCCACTCAAGAAGTGCGGACAACTCATTCGGATCGCAACAAGAGGCGGTCAGGAAGAGCCGTGGATGCTGCAGAAGCACTACGGGCAGTTTGTGAAGAAGGGTGTGGTCGGCGGCAAGAGCGACGCGTATCGGAAACGGCAAATCGTCGAAGAACTACTTGCACCGATGCAGGCTATCGGGTTGGCAGCACAAGTGCCGTGGAACCGCGTACTGCAACCTGATGTGGCGCGGCGGAAAAGTGGGGCAAGCAAACCGCGAGTGACGCTCGACACCTGCCACGGCAAAGCGTGGGTGGTGAACCCGCTGGGCATCGTTTATCGGCCGCGAAAGCGTACCGGCAGGCGATAAACGCATAGCAGTTAGGGAAGTCAGCCTCGCAGTCAGATCGTTGACAGGCTGTGCGATCTCGCTCTCTTTAACTGAGTCTTCGATTGCTTCGAAGGCTTTGGTTCCGTTCGTGGTTTAGTACGCGACGGGCGGGGCTAATGGCTCTTTGCGTCTCTTGGTGTGGCACCAAGTTGCCACGATGACTGGCGGCGTCGTTTGCCGCTGAAGCTGGAGGTCAAACCATGACCAAGAAAGCGGCGGGGTCCGCCCCGCAAGTTGGTGTTGATGATGATGTCTTCGGTGTTAGTGATCGCCCTGGGGGCGAAGGGGAACCAGAAGGACGATCGCTTTCGAATGGTGATGTCGAACCGGAGCGAGGTTCCACCGATGATGCGGTGCCGTTGAACCCGTTCACGGATTTGGCATCGCTGAATCTGGGAGCGAGTTATGTGGACGACGGCATCAAGGTGAAGCGGAAGCTTCTAACGATGCCGATGGGTTCGCCCGACAAGCGGCAGTTCTTCCGAGCGATTCGTGAGAGCCAGGCTTTCATCGCTCGGATCTACGAGCGGCCGGTGCCCGGGGAACTGAGGCCTGTACCGTACTTCGTTGGCCCGGCCCTTCACGGCGACGCGTCGCTGGGTAGGGTTTTGAAAACGGTGCGGCTGGTGCGGTGCGTCTACTGGGACACCCACGCCCCGTTCCTCTGGGCGATCTCGGTCGGTCAGAAGGACAACGCGTGGAGCCGCACCGGACTCGAGATCGTCGCCGCTGCCGAGGAGGGCTACGTGCGCTGTGTGCCCAACGGACGCGACGGCTACGCGATCGAGTACCCCGAGCAGGATCTCGGGGAGCCGAGCTGGCCGGAGCTGTCGCAGTCGGAGTGGTACGACCTCGCGTTCAAGGGACGGGTCATCGACTCGTTCGACCACGAGGTGCTCCGAGAGCTGCGGGGGGCCGGCTAATGTCAGTGCTCGATGCTGTAGATGAGATCGTCAGCATCGACTTCGAGTTCTCGGCGCCGCCAGGCCACCGTCCAAAAGTATGGTGCCTGGCGGCCCGGGAGCATCGAAGCGGCCGGCGATATTTGATTGCCCGTGACGAACTTCTACGGATGAAATCCCCGCCGTTCGACATCGGCCCCCGGACCATCATCGTGGGCTACTTCCTGTCGGCCGAGATGGACTGCTTTCTCGAGCTCGGGTGGCCGTGTCCGGCGAACCTCTTGGACCTGTACGTCGAGTTCCGCAACCAGCTCAACGGCCACAGGCTGCCGCTCGGGTTCAACATTCAGTCCTGCCTGCAGTACTTCGGTGAACGGATGATCGAGGACAAGGAGTACTGGCGGCAGGTGGCGATCAACGGGCCCGAGACCGAGGAAGACTGGCGGGGCCTCATGGCGTACTGCATGGAGGACGTCGATGCCTGCGACGCCCTTCTGCCGAAAGTGTGCGGCTACCTGAAAACCCGCGATGACCTTCGCCGGGCGCTTCTTCGGGGCCGCTACGCGTGGGCCGTCTCCAAGATGCAGCATCGCGGCGTGCCGATCGACATACCGCTCTACGCGTGGGTCAACTCGCGGCTCGATTCAATCGGAGGCGAGGTTCGTGAGTCTCTGAATCCGAAATACCGCGTGTTCCGGGCGGACGGCAGTTTCGACTATGCCCGCTTCCGCAAGTACCTCATCCGGGAGAACATCCCCTTCCCGCTCGACGAAGACGGCCGCCCCTTGATGGACGAGGACACCTGGAGCGAGGTGGTCAAGTACGCCCCGCAGCTCCTCGAACTCCACCAGTATCGGCAGACGTTCGAGAGCACGAAGAACGTCGGGCTGCTCGCCATCGGGCCGGACGGTCGCAATCGCGCTATGCTGAGCCAGTTTCAAGCCCGCACCGGACGGAACCAGCCCTCGACCACGAAGTTTGCCTTCGGTCCGTCGAAGTGGACCCGGTCGTTCATCCGGCCGGCCCCTGGGATGCAACTGGACTACCTCGATTGGCGGGCGCAGGAAATCGCCATCGCGGCGGCGCTCTCCGGTGACGAGGCGATGATGGAGGATTATCGCCACAGCGACTTCTACCTGGCGTTTGCGATTCGGGCCGGCCTTGCACCGCCCGACGCCACCAAGGAGTCGCACGGCGATATCCGCAAGGTCACAAAAACCGTCTGTCTCGGCGTGATGTTTGGCCAGACCGCCTACGGGATGGCCCAAAAACTCGGCATCAGTTCCGCTCAGGCCGCAAGGCTGCTCCGGGCCCATAAACGGCTCTACCACAGGTTTTGGGCCTGGTCGAACGCTGCGGTTGATATGGTCTCGGTAAAAGGCATGGTCCGAACCTGCTTCGATTGGCGGCTGCACCGGGTCTACTGCGAAGACCGGGCGGCCATGAACAAGCAGTGGCGGTCGGTGCAGAACTTTCCGACGCAGGCCCACGGCGCCGAAATGCTCCGCCTGGCGTGCATCTACGCGGCCGACGAGGGGCTGCCGATC
>JBJTPO010000342.1:0-3920 GCA_046075145.1 Planctomycetota bacterium | reverse complement strand
CCAGACCACCTTCTCGACCTTGGGGCCGAGCCCTTCGTATCGGGTCTTGATCGGCTCCGAGGCATCCGCCGGCCAGATGAAGAGATCCAGGTCGCTCCCCACCCGCTGGGCCCACCAGACCGTCGAGCCGACGGCATCGAGCGCGAGGATGCGGCGATCCTTGCCCTCCTGGACCCAGGGCTGAGGGTAGCCAAGACGCCCGTTCTCCCAGCGGCAGCGGTGGAGGTCGGCGGCGTCCTTGGCCCAGACGAGCAGGAGCCCATCACGGGCAGCCGCCGGCGGAGCCACCACCGCCTTGATGCCGCCCACCGCCGGGAACGTCGCCTCGGCGGACCAGCCCGCGGGCGTGAGCCGGTGCACCCGCAGTCGCGGCTGGGCCGCATCGACCGCGACGATCGCCGGCTCGCCGTCGATCATGATCCCGGTCCAGCCGCGCCGGCCGGGCGCCGCCAGCGGCAGGGCATCCTGCCGCCCGACATCGCTGGCCTCGCCCCGCGTGAGCCGGTATTGCCGGACCACACCCTTGTCGCTGCCGCCGAGCAGCATGAGCTCGGCGGCGCCGGCCGGACCTGACGCGACTTGAAAGCCGTCCACCGGGCGGTCGTGCAAGGTCTGGGCCGGCAGCAGGTTGCCCGCCGGATCGCAGGGAAACCAGCGGATCACCTGCCGGGCCACGTTGGACCATTCGACCAGGTCGGCATCGCCGTCACCGTCGAGGTCGGCGAGTTGCCAATCGAGGCGGCCGCGGGGCTCGCGGGGCGAGAGCCACTCGGCACGGCCCGCCTTTTCCAGGGGCAGCCGCTGAATGCCCTCCTCGCAGCTGACCATGAGTTCGTGCCGGTCGCCTGGAAGATCCCGCACCAGCAGGCTGCCGCGGCGGCCGGTCGGCTTGCCCGCCAGCAGGCTCCAGCCACCAGTCTTCTGCCACGCGCCGCGGGCATCCACGCCCTTGCCGGCCGCCTGGGAGTAGATCGAGATCCGGTTGGAAGGGCTCGTGAGCACGAGCAGTTCCGGCCGGCCGTCGTCGTCAACATCGTGAGCCACGGCGTCGAGCGGCAGCTCGTCGATGGCGACCTCGCCCCGCGACCATTCGGCGGCCAGCGGCAGTTCATTGGGCCGATCGGCGTCGGCCACATCGTCGCGGGTGCGGTCCGCGGGGGGCAGCCAGCGGTAGATGTCGAGCCGCGCCTGTCGCGGGTTGACCACGACGACATCGTCGCGGCCTTCGCCTCCCAGATCGGCCACGACCACCCGTTCCGCCCGGCCGTCGAGCTGCACCACCCGCATGCCCTGCCAGCCGTCGAAGGCGGGCTCGGGAGACATTCCGGCCCCCGCCGAGATGGCGACGACCAACGCAAGCACGCGGGACACCACAGCGGGCGAGGGCAAAGACGACATGCCGCCGAGGATACCCCGGCAGCCCCCGCCCCGCCACGCGCGGAGGCCGCCCCGGCCTCAAGGCCCGTGCGGACGGGCCAAACTCATTCGAACGCCGGCGTCACTCGAGCTCCGGCGTCATGGACTCGGCCGCGGCGGCCTCGCGCAGCTTCTCCAGCGCCTTGGCCTCGATCTGCCGGACCCGCTCCTTGGTCACCCCCAGGGCCGAGCCGACCTCCTTGAGGGTCTGCGGCTCGTGCTCATGGTCAAGGCCGTAGCGGCGGATGATGATCGTCTGCTCGCGGGAGTCGAGCCGGTCGAGGAACCGCCCCACCTGCTGCATCCGGTCGCTGGCCGCCAGCCGCTGCTGATACTCGTCCTCGCGCCGGTCCGCCGCCGTCTGGAGAAACTCGATATCGGTGGCCCGAAACCGGTCCCGCCGCTTGTGCTCGTCGGGGATGGTGCGGGCATAGTTCTTCATGATCGCCCACGACGCGTAGGTGCTGAACTTGTTGCCCCGGGCGTAGTCGAACTTCTCCACCGCCCGGATCAGCGACATGTTGCCGTCGCTGACCAGGTCGAAGAAGCTGTCGCCCGGAGACACCCGCCGCTTCGCGATCGAGACCACAAGCCTGAGGTTCGCCCGCACGATCCGGTTCTTGAGTTCCACGATCTCTTCATAGAGCCGCTCGATCTGGTCCATGAGCCGGGCATTGGGCCGCTCGGGATCGAGCTGCTCGCGAAGCTTCACCGCCTTGTGCTTGAGATAGTTGAACCTCCGGAACAGCCAGACCTCCTGCTCGCGGGTCAAGAGCGGCACTTCGTAGAGGCTGGCCAGGTAGGCCGGCAGGCCAGCCGGGCGGCGGACTCGCTTCGTGGCATCCTCACTGCCTGGATAGGGCTGGTTCACCACCTTCTCCGCACTCGCCCGCGCGAACAGGGCATTGGGGATGTAGTCGAGCGGGAGCTGCTTCACCTGCTCGGCCCGTTGCGTGAGGATCACGCGGTAGATGCTGGCCTTGGACCGGTGATACCGCCGGGCGATCGACTCCACGTCCTCGCCCCGGAGGTGCTGCTGATAGATCCGGCTGCAGGTCTCGGGCCGCAACCGGCCATCGACCGCGGGAAAGACGGCGGCATCAGGATGGTCCTGGTCATGCCGCTTGAGCGTGTAGCGGATCGTCTCCACGCTACGGTCGAGCCGGGCCGCGATCCGCCGATGCACATCGGCCGGGCAGGCCCCGGCGAGCGCCAGCCGCCGGGCCCAGGAGATGATCTTGTCGTGCTCTTCGTCGCTGAGCTGGCTGAAGCGGCTACCCCGCTCGATCCGCAACGGGTTGTCACGGATGAACCGCTCGACCGTGCTCGCCAGGAACCCGACGCGGCGGCGCCCGGCGACCACGTATCGCTGGGCCACCAGCCCATGATCCCGCCACCGCGAGATCGTCTTGGTGGAGACGTTGAATCGCCGGGCCAGATCCTCGATCGAGAGCACCTGCTCGCCGGCGGGCACCGTCAAACCCCCGCCGACAGCCCCGCGATCAGCCGGATGCACATCGCCGGCCGCGATCCCGCCGCAGGCATCGCCGTCACCGTAGAGACGCACGAAAGGAGATTCGCTGGAACGCATGATTCACCTCCAGACCGGCTGATCCTTGCCGGCAGTTGTTGTCGGGGACTCGGACAGGCAGACGCCCCTGACGCGCCCGACCACCCAAGGCTCCCCGGAGCCTGATCGCCACCAACCAACCCACGCGTTCGAGGCCGTCCTGGCCCCGTCGTTCCGGTCTCGTGGGCGAGTAGTTATACGGCCGTCTCGGCGGAACGGTTCGCGGCCGGCGGGGAATTCTTGACGGAAAATTCGGCGCGGGACCGTTTTTGCCGATAATAACCGCGAAAAAACCGGGTTAAATCCACCTTCCGGGCCGACGAAGGGCCGACCTTGAAATTTCTCGGAAAGCGTCGCTGCGAGCCAAAAACACGACGAAAACAGCCCATTTTGATACTGGACAGTTGGTGCATAAGCCTGCCTACTGACTCCCGTGAATAAACCGTGCCGTGGCCCCCTTCCTGGCCGAATCTCCTTGGGGCTGGAAGGGCGAGCTTTTGAAACGGGGGCAGGGATCATGAGCCGAGCGGCCGGGCTGGTATGGGCGGGGTTGGTTTTCGGATGGGCCATGGCCGGCGTGGCAACGGAGCCGGCAGGGGGTTCGCCGGGGGCTGGCGGCCAGCACGTCGAACTGCACCTGCGTGTACGAGGCGACCTGTTCGCGACCGCGTCGACCGGGGCCGAACCGGTTCGGCGTCCGATCACGCTCGACGCCCGATTCGATTTCGTCGAGCGGTTGGTGGCCGACGCCGGCGGCGACACCGTGACCCGGAGATACTCGACCGCTCGCGCCGACATCGAAACCGACGGTCGCCGCACAGTGCAGCGCCTTGCCGCAGACGCCCGCGACGTGCTGTTCCGGCTCGAAGGCACGACGCCCCGACCCTACCTGGCCGAGGGCTTCCTGGCCCGAGACGAGGCCGAACTGCTCGAC
>JBJTPO010000341.1:0-5671 GCA_046075145.1 Planctomycetota bacterium | reverse complement strand
TGCGGGTGCGGGTGCGGGTGTGGGTGCGGTGGCCGTGCCCACGAGCGTGAGGTTGCGAAGCACGGCGCTCGCCCCACCGGGGCTGGCGGTAAACCCGAAACTCGTGGCCGCACCGGCCGCGAGCGTGCCATTCCACTGCTCGTTGCGGACGGTGTAGCGGCTGCCGGATCGTTCCGCGATCACACCGTTCCACAGGGTCGTGATCGTACCGTCGAAGTCGAAGCTGACGGTCCATGACGCAAGAGCCGAGGTACCCGTGTTTCGCACGGTCACGTCGCCGTTGAATCCGCTGCCCCAATCGCTGGTCACCGCAAACGACACGCTGCCCGTCGGCGACGGAGCCGGTGCGGGTGGCATCGGCATGGGCATCGAGCCGTGATCGTGGTCGGCGGGCGGCATCTGCCCGATCGAGGTCTGGTTGCCGTCAGTGACCTCGCCGGGAGGTGAGGCCGGTGTGAGAATCGCCACGCGGCTCACAAGCGTGAAGTGCTCGGCCGGATGGCCGAAGGGCACCTCGAGCTGGTCCTCCACGATCTGATCGTGATGAAACTCCACGTTCGTCGGGACGAGCTGCGACTTCGTCACGCCCGCCAAGAGCACGCTCTGGTTGGTCGGCTGGACGGAGATCAGCAGGCCCTCGGTCGTGTCGGTGAGCGTAAGCCGCTCCCGGGTGCCGAAGTACAGGAAGCTGAGCTTGGTGGTGGCGGGATCGAAGCCCTCGATCCGCTCCTGCGCCCCATACTCGTGCGACCTCACGTAGACCGTTCCGGCCGCCCGGGGCCCGACGCCCTGCTCCCACGACACCACGCCGCCGATGTCCTGCCGCAGGTGCTCGTTCTGCACGACGCCGAAGTTGGCGATGGTCAGGTCGCGGTAGGTGATCCCGCGGACCACCTGGTATTCCGGCGTGGAGGCCCAGGGATTCACGAAGGCAACCTCGCCGCTGGCCAGCTTGCCCAGGATCAGGTTGTGGACCGAGACCGCGCCGAAGTCGAGCTGGTCGCGAGCGGGGTCGAATCCGACGATGTCGTCTCCGGCGGCGCTCACCGGAAACACCCGGCCGGCCACGCTGGACACGGGCGGGCTCGTCAGAGCTGGAGCCAGAACTGGAGCCAGAACTGGAGCCGGAGCGGGCGCGGGTGACGGCGAGGGTGGGGGCGGGGCCGCGCGGTCGTTGTCGGTGATCGTGACGACGGCGCTCCGGTCGGCGATCGTCGCTCCCCGGGCCGCCGAGAGGTTCACGGAAAACTGCTCGTTCGGCTCGGGCAAACGGTCGCCCCGAATCGTGATCGGCAGCCGCCTGATGGTGCTTCCGGCGGGGAACGTCACGATCCCCGTCTTAGCCACGTAGTCGCTGCCGGCCAGGGCGGTCCCGTTGGCGGTCGCGTAGCGGACGGTCACGTTCACGCCCACCGCCCGCGACAGCCGGAGCGTGATCGCGGCGGCCTGCGTGCCCGCGTCCTGCTCCATGATCGTGACGTCGTCGATCGAGATCGTCGGCGGCGTGACGGCCAGCATCGCCCGCGATTCGAGCCGTTCGGAGGCGAGCGAGCGGCCGGCTCGGGCGGCGCTGGCCGACAGCCGACGGGAAAACCTCCGGCGGCCCTGTCTCGTCCAGGTTCCAAACCAGTCCAGCGTCAACACGTCGCGACCGTTCATGGCGAATCCCTCCGATTTCGTGCGCGCCCCCGATTGCGAATCTGTAGGCGCGGCCCTCCCCGATGAGGCAACCCCGGACCGGTCGCCGATTTCGCGCCGGGGCCCGAACGGGCGGGCCACCGACCGCCGACTTCGCGCCGGGGCCGGAGCAGGCGCGGGCTGCCGCGCTCCAGTTCATGGACCGTTCATCCGCCGTTCATGCAGATTTCACGGCCCCTTTGGGCCGTTCCGGCCGCGGGCGAGCTCGTTTCGATGGGACACTTGGCGGCGTTGCCCCGGCCCGGCACCGTGCCGACACGATCCTGAAACTCGGGCAACCACGCGTGCGGCGTCGTTCTTCCGGGCGAACGACGAGACCGTGCGGGTCGACCCGTGCCCCAGCTAGAAACGCGGGATCGGCGGCACACCGGGCCCGGGCTGGGGAGCAATCGCGAGAACCGACTGCCTGCACGCCGCCGCAGACCGCCGAATCCTGCGGTGTGACTATGATTTGCCGCGGCACGGCCTCTGCGACCGTCGGCCCGCAACGATGGCTTTGATCATGCGTCCTAATCTCGTGCTCGTGCCCACCGCCGGGGAGCGGCAGGTGCTCCTCGCGGCGCTCGGCGACTCCTGCCGCATCGAACTCTGCGGCTTCGGTCCCATCGCCGCCTCCGCCCGCACCGCCGCGCTGGTGGCCAGGCACGCGCCGGCCCGTGTCCTACTTGCCGGCATCGCCGGGCGGTTCGATGACCGGCTCGCGATCGGCTCGGCCCACTCGTTCAGCGCGGTGGCCTGCTACGGGGTCGGGGCGGGTACGGGGGCCGCGTTCGAGCCGGCGGCCGCGCTCGGCTGGCCGCAGTGGCCTGGGGACGCTTCCGGCGATGAGGCGGCGATTGGCGACGTGATCGCCTGCGCCGGCCTGCCCGCGGCCGGCCTGCTGCTCACGGCCTGCGCCGCCTCCGCCGACGCGGCCGACGTCGCCTGGCGCCGGCGGCTCTTTCCGGCGGCCGTGGCGGAAGACATGGAGGGCTATGGCGTGGCGCTCGCCTGCCGGCTGGCCGGCGTGCCGCTCCAGATCGTCCGCGGCATCTCGAACACCGCCGGCGACCGTGACAAGGGCCGGTGGCAGATCGGTCCCGCCCTGGAGGCGGCCGGCGAACTGGCCCGCACGCTGCTCGCGCCGCCCGCTCAGGAGTCGCCCCGGTGAGCCGCACGATCCGCCTGGGAATCTCGACCTGCCCCAACGACACATTCGCCTTCCACGGCCTGCTGACCGGCGCGATCGACCGCCGCGGATTGGAGTTCGAAATCGACCTGCTCGACATCGAACAGCTCAACACCCAGATGCTTCGCGGCGGGTTCGACGCCTGCAAGGTGAGCTTCGCCGCGGCGCTCGGCATGGCCCGCGACGTGGTCGTGCTGCCGAGCGGCTCGGCGCTCGGCTTCGGCGTGGGGCCGCTGCTGCTGGCGGCCCAGCCCGCGACGCATCCGGCCGCCGCCACCCAACTCACGCTCTGCCCCGGCGAGCACACGACCGCGGCGTTGCTCTTCGACCTCTTCCACGCCGGCACCACCCGGATCGAGCAGGCCGTGTTTTCCGCGATCATGCCCCGGCTCGCGGCCGGCACCGCCGACTTCGGCGTCTGCATCCACGAAGGGCGGTTCACCTGGCAGGCGCACGGCCTGCACTTGGTCGAGGACCTCGGCAGCCGCTGGGAGGCTGAGACCAGCTGCCCCTTGCCGCTCGGCGGGATCGTGGCCAGCCGCCGGCTGCCCGCCGAGACCACGGCCGCGGTGCAGGCGGTGATCCACGACTCGCTCACGTTCGCCATGGCCGACCCCGCCGCGGCCCTGCCGACCATGCGGGCCCACGCCCAGGAGTTCGACGACCGCGTGCTCGAGCAGCACGTCGCGCTTTACGTCAACGAGTGGACGGTCGATCTCGGTGACATCGGCCGCCGGGCGCTCACCGAACTCGCAACGCGGGCGGCCGCCGCGGGCCGCGTGGGCGGGAGGCTCGACGTCTTCGGGGGTTGAGGCTTCAGCCGGCGTCGAGCCACCGCGGCAGCGCGGCGTCGACCGGCAGCCCGAGGATGCGGCGGAGCACGGCGAGGTCGTCATCGCCGAGCGGCACGAACACGACCGGGTCTTGCACCATCTCGGGGTCGACGAGCCGGTAGCCGCTCACGCGGCCGTCCTCCACGATCGGTGCCCGGCCGTAGCCATACATCATGTTGTCGACCTTCTCGAAGAAGTCGCCGAGCGTCACCGCCGCCGGCAGCGGCTTGCGGATGAAGTAGAGCTCGATCACGTCCCGCCAGAAGTGCGGCACGAACTTCTCGCCCACGTCGGCATGGCCCACGCAGGCCCGGTTGGTGCCCGCGATGCAGACCGGGAGCGACGCGAGCCCGCGGCCCCGCCGGGCCGCTTCGCGGGTGAGCTCGTCGAGCAGGTTGATGTGAAAGTCGGCACTGAAGCAGTCGTCACAGATGATCACGACGTGGCCGAGATCGACCGGCGCGGCGACGACCACGCCGTCGAGCAACGCCTTCGCGAGCCGCTCGAAGCGGATGTGGTAGCTCTGGATCTCGGTGGGCAGGCCATGGCCGAGCACGACCACGGTCGTCGGCTTGCCCGCCGCGACGGCGGCGGTCACGGCCGAGAGAAACTCGCCGGCGACTTCGTCGAGCGTCTGCTCGGTCGCCTCCTGCTTGAAGATCGTGGAATCGCAGCCGTAGGCATCGATGATCGCCGTGATCTCGCGGGGCCCGAGCCCCTGGGCAGGATCGAGCAGTCCGATCACGGTTCGCCCTTCGGCCAAGACGGGCGTCGCCGCCGCGGCCGTGCGCTTGCCGTCGATGAACTCGGCGAGCGAGACGACGGCCGCCAAGCGCTTCACCTGGCTCATCCCGCCAAGGGCTGCGGCGTGCTGCGTCGCGAGATGATGAACCGCGGGGGCGATCTGCCGCCAGTGCTTCGCCGTGCAGTCGAGTGTGGTGGCGACCTCGCGACCGAGCCCTGCGTCGAAGGCGGCGAAGTCGGCGGCAATCGCCGCCGCGTCGGCTGCGGCGGGAGCATCGGCGCGGGCGGACGGGGTCACGAGCCACGCGGCCAGGCAGGCTGCGCCAAGCCGCGTCGTGATCGCCACACCTCGCGTTCCGTGTCCCATGAACTACCTCGAAACCACCGTCGTCGCCCGCATGTCAACGAGCCCCACTATAGCCGGACTGGAAACGCGGTTCCGGCGTGGCCACCTTGCGGCATACAAACCCCCTTGCGCGAGCAAGCGGGATGACGCCCACCATCGTCCACGACGGCGTGGGGCGTCACGGCCTCACTTGGCGGGCACCAGCACGAGCGTGGCCGGCTGGCGGCCCGCGGGGGTCGCCACCGTGACGGCCGGCGCCTGCTTGAGCAGTTCCTCCATGGAACTGTCGTAGGCGAGCCCGCCGGCCGGCCCCACGTTCCATGAAACCTTGCCGCTCGACACCTCGGCCAGCCCGCTGATCGGCTCTACCGCACCGGTCGCGGCGTCGAACAAGACGCCCTTGAGCTGACCTGCCTTGCTGATGGCGAGCTGCTGAAACGACGTCGGCTGTCCACCGGCTCGGGCCGGAGACGAGAACACCCCGAGCGACAGCCACTCCACGTTCGTCGACGCCGTGAGGCTCGGATTCGCCCCGCCATCGGTGCCGAAGAACGCGCTCACAACCGCCGCCGGCGGGACGGGGGCCGATCGCCACTCGGCGTAGGGCTTGGGATGCTGCCAGGCATCGGGATGCTGGGCATACCAGTCCGGCGTGAACGGCGCCGGTCCGGCTAGGGCACGACCGGACGGCGGCGCCGACGCCGCCGCCGAAACGGGCACCTGCGGGACCGCGCCGGGCGTGGCCGGCGCGACCGGAACCGGTACCCGCGGGGCGGTGCGCACGCCGGGTGCGCCGGCGCCGGGCGAGCCCACGCCAGGAGAGCCGAGACCGCCCGGGCCACCGGGGCCGCCGGCCCCGCCGAGCGAAGGCCCCGACGGCCC
>JBJTPO010000340.1:0-8060 GCA_046075145.1 Planctomycetota bacterium | reverse complement strand
AGGCCGACGTGGCCCGCGCGGAGGAGAGCCTCTCGACGCTGGAGGAGAAGCGCCGGCTGCTGGAGGACGAACTCGACACCGAGCTCGAGCGGATCCGGCTCGAGTTCGCGCCGGAGCGGATGGCGCTCGAGCGGGTCGAGGTGCCCGCCCGCAAGACCGGCACCACCGTCGAAGACGTTGTGCTGGCCTGGGTACCCAGGCGGGAACGGACGGCCGAGTCGCTCCGCCCGTGGTGAGAGATGCGATCCTTCCGGAATGTCTGTGGGTTGGAGTGGTTGCCGGTGGCAATCGAGCGGCGTAGGAAACCGAGCGCAGCCGTGAGGGCGAAGCGAGGTTTCCTCCGAGTGATGCGAAGGGCAGGATGCCCTGAGTGAACGTCCGGCGAGATGGCACTGGCAACCCCGGCACCATGGACTTGAACGTCCCAAAACACTGATAGGCCGAAATTTTTAGGACTCCCCGCATGCCTCGTCAGATCGTCCTCGTCGACTGCCCCGACTCGGTCGGGCTCATCCACCGGATCACCGGCGTGCTCGGCGACCGCCGGCTCAACATCGAGACCAATCAGGAGTTCGTCGACACCTCGACCCGCCACTTCTTCTTCCGCGCCGAGGTGATGCCGGCCGACGGCGAGATTCCACCCGAGGCCTTGCGGGCCGACCTGGAGCGGGTGCTACCCACGGGGGCGACGGTGCGGGTCACGGCGGTGAACCGGCGGCCGATCGTGGTCTGCGTCACCCGCGAGCCACACTGCGTCGGCGAACTGCTGCTGCTCGACGCCGTGGGGGAGCTGCCCGGGCGGATCGTGGGCGTGGTCGGCAACCACGACCTCCTCCGACCGCTCGTGGAGCGGTTCGGCATCCCCTTCACGCACGTCCCCCACCAGCGGCTTGACCGCGTGCCCCACCAGCGGCTTGACCGCGTGCCTTCAGACGGGCTCGACGCCGCAGCCCACGAGCGGGCGCTCGCAGCCGCGATCGACGCCCACGCCCCGGCCGTCGTCGTCCTGGCCCGCTACATGCGGATCCTCTCGCCCGAGTTCGTGGGTCGCTACGCGGGACGCATGATCAACATCCACCATTCGTTCCTCCCGGCCTTCGCCGGCGCCGCCCCCTACCGCCAAGCCTTCCACCGCGGCGTGAAGCTGATCGGCGCCACGGCGCACTTCGTCACGGCCGAGCTCGACGACGGGCCGATCATCGCCCAGGACGTGATCCCCGTGGACCACGCCGACACGCCGGAGCGGATGGCCCAGGCGGGCAGCGACGTCGAGAAGCTGGTGCTCGCCCGGGCGGTGCGGCTGGTGCTCGAAGACCGCGTCTTCGTCCACGGCCGCCGGACGGTGGTGATGCGGTAGCGGGTGCACCTCGGCGTGGCCGGCCGCCGCCTCACTCCTCCACGAGCATCTGGATCGCCGCGATCGTGCGAGCCCGCAGCCGTGAGACGGTGCCCTCGCAGACGCCAAGCACGTGGGCGATCATCGCCTGGCTCTTGCCCTCGAGCAGCATCTCCACGAGCAACCGTTGGCGGGGCTCGAGCCGGGCCACGGCCGTGCGGACACGATCGATCGGCGGCGGACCGGCGGTCGCGGCCGCCGGGGCCGCAATCGTCTGCTCGAAGGCCCGGGTCGCGTCCGCCCCGAGTTGTGAGAAGGGCACGCTTTTCTGCCGGCGTCGGGACCGCACGACATCGCGGGCACGGTTCGTGGTCAGACAGACGATGAACTGCCGCCCGGGATCCCGGGACGCGTCGCACCGCGCCCATGATGACGCCGGCACAAACTCTGCCACGGATCGCGCCCCGATCTGACTGGCGGAAAGCCGACGCAGATGATCGAACACGAGCGAAACGGCGTCGTCCACCGCGGCCGGGTCGCGGAGCCCGTGCCGGCGGAGCACCCACTTCGCCACCTGTTCCACCTGCGGCCGCACTGCATCGACGATCGCCTCGAACGCGGCGGCAGCCCCGGTCGCCTGCCACCGCAGCATCAGCAGCGAAATCGACGTGCATGACTCGTCCGAGGATTGCCCCGCGGCCTTGGCGGAGCCCGTCGCGATCCCATCGCTCGGTGTCATTCCACACTCCTTCGATGACCGTCGCGCGTGAGCTGCGGCAGAGCGAGGTCGAATCCCACCCCCGACTGAGTCGCTTTTCATCGTAGGGGGGTGACCCGCACGCTTGGTCACGGACAGGCGATGGCTTCGGCGGGTTTCGTTTCGCCGAACGATGCAGCCGGCGGGCGCGCAAGATTCCTCCCCGCGCCGCGTACAACTTGTGCGACGGGCAAGGAGGCTTTGTCGTGTGCCCGCCGGGCCGCGTTTCGGCTCGCCCAAGGAAGGAGCGCGTCATGGCTGTCACGATCGGGGAACTTGCGGACCGGTGTGCGGCGGCAGGCCTGCGGCATCATCTCGATGCCGCGGACCAGGCGATCCGCGTGGCGCTCGTCACGCGCGCCTACGTCAACGCCCGGGCGGAGCGGCTGGCGATCGTCCGGGTCGAGGCGACCGGGCACGGCACCCACTGCCGGGTCGTGCTCGAACGGGCGTTTGCGACCGGGCGGCATCCGGCGGCCACATGCCTGGCGATCTGCGACGCCACGGGCGACGTGCCCTTCGTGCGCGTCGAGCACGACGCCACGAGCCACAGTCTGCGACTGGTCGCGGAACTGCCGGTCGAGGACGGGACGATGACGCCCCGGCAACTCTTCGCGCTGATCGACGCGGTCGCGGCGGCCGCTGAAGCGGGCCAGGCTGCGATCGCGGCCCGGCGGCGCGGCCGGGGCGACGCAGGAGCCCGCCGGGTGGCCTGACGGCAGCCAGTGAGCACGTTCCTCTGCCTGGCACGCAGGGAAGCCGCCGTACGCGAGCATGCGGAGATCACGCCGACCGTGACGGTCGACGGTGGCCCTCGCAGCCAGACGGCATGGCACGCGGCGTCCCCCGGCTCGCGCAGGAGGCGTTTTAGTCAGCACCGTCCGTGCCGCCTGGGAGTGGTCTCACGGGCATTTCCCGGTCGCCTTCCCCTCTCGGGGGAAGGGGGGGGCTGGCGGCGACCAACGTTGCCGAGCAATCTGGCACGATTTTGCCTGCGTGCGGCAAGGAAGGTTGCCTCATGAGCCGAGATCGGTCGGCGTTGGTTTGGGCGACATGGATCCGCGGTCCTGGCCGTGATCGTGCCTTCGCAATCCCGCGCGACTGGCAGACCCCAGGACGACTGAAGCCCGATGAAGAACCTGGCCCGCTACGAGCAGTTTCTCCGAATTCTGGCCCTTCTGGACCTCCTCGCGGCAGCCCGCGGCCCGCTCGACGACCAGGCCCTGATTGCCGCCCTCAAGGAGCGGCTCGGGCTCTCCCGGCTCTCCCCCCGGACGCTCCACCGCGATTGCGAGTTTCTGATCACCTGCGGCTACCCCATCAACCACTCCCAACTGCCGGGCGACCGGAAGTTCGGCTGGCGGCTCGACACCGGGGCGATTGCCGGCCGGAAGATCCCCCCGGAGCCGCTCACCCTCCTGGAAATAGCCGCCTTCAACGTCGGCCGTGACCTGCTGCGGGTCTTCGAGGGCACGGTGCTCTGGACGGGGATCGAGAGCCTGCGGGCCAAGCTCGAAAGCGACCTTCCCCCCGAGCTTCGTACCCAGGCCGAGGAGTCCCGCCGCGTGTTCCACGTGCCCGCCCCCGACGCGGCCCGCTACGCCGAGCGGCCGCGGCTGCTCTCGGCCCTGAGCCGGGCGATCAGCGACTGCCGGGAGATCGAGGTGGAGGCCCATCCCGGGGAACGGGTGGCGGCCTCCCCCCGTCGCCTCCGGCCGGTGATGCTCGTCGTCAGCCTGCCGCGGATCCAGCTGGCGGCCTGGGACATCACGCAGCCCCAAGGTGATCCGCCGGTGCTGATCGACCTCGATCGGATCGCCAAGGTCACCTCGCTTGACACCAGGTTCACACCGCAGCCGATCGACCCCGGGCGGCTCGTCGAGGAAGGCTGAACCTTTGTGTTCCGCCCGTCGCGGTTCACTCGGCGTCGCGGACGTACTTGTGGCACTGCACGCACTTGAGCGTGACATCCATCCAGGCCAGTGCCGCACCGTCGAGGTTCTTCTCCTGGGCCGACTTCTTCAGCGAGTCGCAGGCCCGGCGAAACTCGGCGCTCTGACGAACGTAATCTTCCGTCTGGAGCACCTGCCAGTTGGAGTCGAGGCTGGCGAGCGACAGTTCCTGCGCCGCCCGTTCGATCATCTCGTAGTCCGCAACGGCGAGCCCCTCGAGCACATGGTCGGCGTGGCCGAGCTTGGCCCGCATGAAGGCGGCCACCCGATCGGGCTGGGGCGGCTCGTTCGCGGCGCCCCCAGCGATCGCCAAGGCAGCCACCGCGGCCACAACCAGCGGGAGCCGCACGTCAGTCGACGAGCCCCAGATCCTCGTTGTAGCCCTCCTGAACGACGGCATTTTCGTTCCTTTCGTGGGCCAGGAGGTGGGAGGCAAAGGCCTCGAAGGCACGGCCGGCCTGTCGCCATCCCTCCTCTCCACTATCCCGCGCCGCCAGCCGTTCAAGCAACCGGTCGAGTTCGCCGAGCAACGCGGGGTGCTCGGCCAACACGTTACGGACTGCCTGCGACAGCCGGGGCATCCGGGTGAGCGACTCCTCCATGTAGCCCCCCTGCTCCTCTTGCGAGAAGTGCCGCGCCAAGTGCTGCCGCAGCGATCCCAGCCGCGCGGCGGCGTCCGCCCGGGCTACCGCGCCGGAGGGCTGTTCGAAGGCCGCCCGGGCCTCGACGAGCAGGTCGTGGAGTTCACGGTGTTGGGCGAGCAGATGCCCCATGATCACCGGGTCGGCTCGGTCGATCGATGCCATCGCACTGCCTCGTGATGCTCCGCTCGCGCCGGGCCGCCGGCTCCGGAGGAATGGTTCGCCGGCTTGCCGTCGGCAGGCGAGCGTTCCACCCGGCGGGCCGGACCTGGAGGAAACCGCCGCTGGGACACTTCCGCAGGCCGCCGCTATAACGGTCGCGTCCCATCCCCGTCTGCCACCGAGGCCCTCCCCATGCCCACGCCCTCCCGGCCCCTGGCCCGGCTCGTCGCCGCCGCCTGGCTGTTCACCGCCACCTCCGCGCTGGCCCAGCAGGTGGCCGTGCAGGAGATCACGCTCGACAACGGGATGCAGTTCCTGCTCGTACCCCGACGAGACCAGCCCAACGTCGTCAGCGCCGGCTGGGTGGCCCGGGTGGGGAGCGTCAACGAGCGGCCCGGGATCACGGGCATCAGCCACTTCTTCGAGCACATGATGTTCAAGGGCACCGACACCATCGGCACCCGCGACCCGGAGCGCGACGCCCGCTACCGCGCCGAGCAGAAGGCGATCCGCGACGAGATCAACCGCCTCGTCTGGACGCGGCAGTACGACCGCTTCCTGAAGGGGGAGATCGACGACCCCTGGAATCCGGCCAACGACACGCAAGAGCTCCGCGTGCTGCGGGCCCGGCTCGACGAGTTGATCAAGGCCCAGCAGGGCCGCGGCCCCGGCGGGGAGGAGGCGGGCACGATCGTCAAGGACGAGTTCGACCAGGTCTACACCCGGGCCGGCGGCAGCGGGATGAACGCGTTCACCAGCCACGACATCACCTGCTACTTCATCACGATCCCCTCCAACAAGCTCGAGCTCTGGGCCTGGATGGAGAGCGACCGGCTCAATGGCAGCGTGTTCCGCGAGTTCTACTCGGAGCGGGACGTCGTCCACGAGGAGCGGCGGCTGCGAACGGAGAGCACCCCGACGGGCGCGTTCGAGGAGCAGTTCGACGCGATGTTCTGGGCGTCGAGCGGCTACTCCTGGCCGGTGATCGGCTGGGCGAGCGACCTCAACAGCTACACCTTCGAGCAGGCGGAGGAATACTGGAACGTTTACTACCGGCCGGGCAACCTGTTCGGGATCCTGGTGGGCGATTTCGACCCCGCCCAGGCCGAGGCGCTGATCCGGAAATACTTCGCGCGGCTCGAGCCCGGCCCCCGGCCGCCGCCCCCGGTGGTCACGCTCGAGGTCGACCAGTTGGCGGAGCAGCGGATGCTCGCCACGGGTGACTTTCCGCCGGCGGTCGAGATCCGCTACCACACCGTGCCCGCCGGCCACGCCGACTCCTACGCCCTCGACATGCTGGCCGAACTGCTCAACGAGCGGACTGGCCGGCTCTACGCCGGCCTGATCGAGGGCCGGGGGATCGCCGCCACGGCCGGGGCCGCCTCCGACACCCGCAAGTACGCGGGGCTGTTTTCCGTCTCGGCCCAGGCCCGCGGCGATGCGTCGCCCGCGGATTTGGAAAAAGCCTGGGAGGAAGAGCTCGCCAGACTCCAGGAGGCGGAGGTGCCGGAGCGGGAGCTGCGGAAGGTGAAGAACCGGGTCGCCGCCGACAACTACCGGAAGCTCGAGAGCAACATGTCGCTGTTCATCCAGCTGGCCTTCAACGAGGCCCTGCTCGACTGGCGCGAGATCAACGAGTCACCCAGAAAGTACGAGGCCGTCTCGGCGGCCGACATTCGCCGCGTGGCGCGGAAGTATTTCAAGCCCACCAACCGCAGCGTGGCGCTCTACCGCCGCCAGGCCGACTGAAAGGACTTTGATCGTGCACCCAACGACCGCCGGAGACAAGCGGCTTTCCATCGAGCGCAACCCTGGGCCTGCGAGGTGTGGCCGGTGCCCTGGAGCCGGCCTTGCAAGCGAGCGCAGCCCGGAGGGCGAAGCGTGGCTTGCACGGAGTGAGCGCAGGGCAGGATGCCCGCAGCGAACGTCCGGGCGACGGGGTCCGGCCACACCGAGCGACGCGAGTTGGCGTGGCCTGCTTTCTTCCCTGCGACTGACGCTCGCTCTGTCGCTGGTTGCCACTCACGCGACCGCTGAGCTCCCAGCATCGGCGACACTCCCCGCGCGGCCGGAAGCGATCGAATTCGAGCCGCTGGTCTACGTGCCGCCGAAGGCCGCCGACCACCGCCATGTGCTCCCCGACGGCACCGTCGTCTACCTGGCACCGTCCCACGAGTTCCCGCTCGTCAACCTTGCGATCACGTTCAAGGGGGGCGCCTCGCTCGACCCCGCCGGTAGCCCCGGTCTGTCGGCGCTCACCGCCCGGCTCGTCCGCGAAGGGGGCACGGCCACGAAGCCGCCCGCCGAGGTCGACGAAACCCTCGACTTCCTGGCCACCGAGGTGAGCGTGACCGCGAGCGACACCTTCACCACGGCCACGCTCAACTGCCTGAAGAGCACCTTCCCCGAGAGCCTCGACCTGTTCCTGGAGCTGCTGCGGCGGCCGGCGTTCGACGCCGGACGGCTGGAGACGGCCAAGGCCCGCAGCCTGGCGCAGCTGGCCCAACGCAACGACGACGCCGGCGTGATCCTGGGCCGGGAATGGAAGCGGCTGGCGTTCGGACCCGACCACTTCGAGGCCGCCGAGCCGACGGCCGAGAGCGTGGCCGCGATCGCGCGGGATGATCTGCTGGCGCACCACGCGCGGGTGTTCCAGCCCGGCAACGCGATCATCGCCGTCTCCGGCGACTTCGACGAGCGGGAGATGCTGGCCACGCTGGAGAAGGCGGTCGCCGGGTGGAAACGGGGCGCGGTTGCTCCCGACCCGGTGTCGCCCACCGCCACGCTCGCGCCCGGGATGTATCACGTGCCCAAGGCGATCCCGCAGGGCAAGGTGCTGATCGGCCGCCGTTCGATCGAGCGGGACGATCCCGATGCGATCCCGCTTTTGGTGCTCAACGAAATCCTCGGCGGCGGCGGGTTCACCAGCCGGCTGATGCAGCAGATCCGCAGCAACGAGGGGCTCGCCTACTCGGTGCGGTCGGTGCTCCAGCCGCGGGTGGACTATCCCGGTGACTTCAAGGCCGGCTTCGAGAGCAAGAACGCGACCGTCGCCCTGGCCACGAAGATCGTGATGGACGAGATCCGCCGGATTCGTGACGAGCCGGTGCCCGAAGAGGAACTCGAGACCGCGCGGCTGAGCCTCGTGGAGACGCTGCCCCGCCGGTTCGAGAGCAAGCCGGCGATGCTCGCCGTGTTCGTCAACGACGAGT
>JBJTPO010000339.1:0-10046 GCA_046075145.1 Planctomycetota bacterium | reverse complement strand
GCCTCCGTCGCTGAGATATTTTCGCCGCGATCCCAGGCGGCAGGACCGCGCTTCTGAAGGGCGAAAATCTCTAGGCTCCTCCGGCTTTTAGCCCCCGGGCGACTCCTCGTGCGGTGCGCAGCAGAAAAACGAACGCTCGATTGCACCAGAGAAGACCCCGAGCGTGATTGAGCAAGCAGCGCGATTCACGCGGTGAGGTCCAGCTCGATCCAGGTCGTGGGATCGCCGTCCCAGGGATACTCCGGCGGCGCGAACGCGGGCACGCGGCCGAGCCGACGATCGACGAGCGCCGCGAAGAATCCCAGCCGTGGGATCTCGGCCGGATCCCAGCCGGGCAGTGCCGCCGCCGTGATTGCCGCTTCGATCCGCCAGCCGTCGGCGAGGAGCCGCGCCGCGAGCTGGATCGAGCCCGCGGGGAGGTCGGCCGGCAGTTCGCTCGTGCGCGGGATCGCGGCCGCGATGGCCACGGGCTGGTCCGCGAGCCGGCCGCCGCCCGTCGGCAGGAGCGCGAGCCGGCGGCAGAACCGGCCGGCGCGATGGCTGTCGCCCGTGGGCCGCGTCGCGATCCAGAGGTGCAGGCCGTCGCTGTCCTCGGGCTTCGTGGGATGGCACCACCGATCCCTGCCCACGCCGCGGGCGATGCCGCGGAAGGTGATCCCGTCGTCGTTCCAGGCGGCGAACAGGTCGAGCACGTCGGGCACCCCGGCCACGCTCGCCAGCGACGGCAGCCGGCAGGCCTCGTCGATGCCTGAAACCGCCGGCGGCCAGAGCTTCTCCCGCCGCCGACAGGGCAGCCGCAGCTTGAACAGCGCGGCCGGATTCACGAGCGGGCTCATCCCCGGGCCTCCGCCGGAGTCACCGCGGCCTTGCGCGCCGCGGTCGGCCCGGGCGGGTCCGACGCCGCCACGAGACTCGCCGCCCTGATCAAGCTCGACCGCATGCCGCGCACTCCTGCCGGTGGCGTCCCGGATGTGGCCGTCATCATAACGCCGCACGCGGCGAACAGCCCGCCGAGCCTCTCCAATGAGCGTCCGATAAAGGTCGGACGTCCCAGCCGTCACCCAGCCCCGCCCGAGTGACGGCGGCCGCCGCCGCGCCCCAAAACGCGACGTATAGTAACGATGGCGGAAGCCTTGCGGGCTCGGTCGACGGGTTCGGGAGGCGGCCGCCTCCCGCCCAAGGCCGGCATTCCGCCGGAAGGATTGCCAGCCCCATGCGCGTGCTCGAGGTGGCCAGCGAGGCCGTCCCCTTCGCCAAGACCGGCGGCCTGGCCGACGTGGCGGGCGCGCTCCCCGAGGCGCTCGCTCGGCTGGGCTGCGACGTCACGCTCGTGCTGCCCGCCTACCGCGAGGCCCTCACCAAGGGCCTGCCGGTCGAGCCGACGGGGCTCGAGTTCGAGGTGCCGCTCGGCACGCGGCGGCCGCTGGCCCGGATCCTGCGCTGCCAGCTGCCCGGCTCGGCGGTGACCGCCCTGCTCGTGGCCAACGACGAGTTCTTCGATCGCCAGGCGCTCTACGGCGGCGCCGAGGACTACCCCGACAACGCGCAGCGATTCATCTTCTTCTCCCGCGCCGCGATCGAACTGGCCTGCCGCCAGGCTGCGCCGTTCGACATCATCCACTGCCACGACTGGCAGACGGGCCTGGTGCCGGCCTACCAGAAGTTGCTCTACCGCTCCGCGCCGGCCGTCGCCCAGGCCCGGAGCGTGATGACGATCCACAACATGGCCTACCAGGGGTTGTTCTGGCACTGGGACATGCTGCTGACGGGCCTCGACTGGCGATACTTCAACTGGCAGCAGATGGAGTTTCACCAGCAGCTGAACCTGCTCAAGACGGGGCTCGTGTTCGCCGACGCGCTCACCACGGTCAGCCCCACCTACGCCAGCGAGATCCAGCAGGCGCCCGGCGGCCGCGGGCTGGAGGGGCTGCTCGCGGCGCGGGCGGCGGTGCTCGCGGGAATCGTCAACGGGATCGATACCGCCGCCTGGAATCCAGCGACCGATCCGCACATCCCCCGCCCCTACGGCGAGCCCGACGTGGCCGAGGGCAAGTACGCCGCGCGGGTCGCGCTCGCCGCCCGCCTGGGCCATGCCGCCCCCGACGCCCGGCCGCTGGTGGCGTTCGTCGGGCGGCTCGTCGAGCAGAAGGGCGTCGATCTGGTCGTCGAGTTGATCGGCCGGATGGCCGGCAGCGGCCGAGCCCACTTCCTCGTGCTCGGCACAGGTGACCCCGCAGCGGAGGAGTCGCTCCGCCGGGTGGCCGCCGCGTTCCCCGGCACGGTCGACGTCGTGATCGGCTTCGACGAGGGGCTCGCCCATCTCGCGCAGGCCGCGGCCGACGTCGTGATCGTGCCCAGCCGGTTCGAACCCTGCGGCCTGACGCAGCTCTACGCCCAGCGCTACGGCGCGATTCCCGTGGTCCGGGCCACCGGCGGCCTGGTCGACACCGTCGTCGATGCCACGCCCGAGGCGCTCCGCGACGGCCGGGCCACCGGCTTCGCCTTCGGCCCCTGCGAGGCCGGCGCCCTCGTGCACGCCGTGGAGCGGGCCCTCGAGGCCTATGCCGATCGCGATCGCTGGCTCGAGCTCGTGCGACAGGCGATGCGGCGGGACTGGTCGTGGGATGCGAGCGCCCGGGACTACCTGCGGCTCTTCCAGCGCACGCTCGCCGGCCCGCCGGCCGCCTGACCCCGCCCCGGGGGACTGTCCCCTTTTTCGCCGCAGCCTGGCAAACGGGGCTGACCCTGCGGCCATGAAGCGGCCGCGGTCGAGCCGGGCCCGCCCCTGCGACCGATACAAGTGGCATGAAAAACCGCACCGTCACAAACCGGATCATCGTTCTCGGTACGAGCTTGGTGGCCGGGATCGTCGTGGCCGCGATCGCCTCGGCTGGCGGCCACCACTGCGGCCGCTGCCGCGGCACCGCCGCCGGCACCACCTATCCCTGCCGCGACGCCGGCTGTGGCCCTCGCTACTGCGGTCCCGAACACTGGCAGGATCCGTGCGACGGCTGCGGCCGCTGGATCGGCTGCAACGGCTCCCGCCAGGGCCCCGAGATGCTGGCGCCGTGGCAGCTGCCGCCGGGCCGCGGCTTCGCCAAGCCTTCGGATCTGGGCTACGAGCGGCCGATCGGTGTCTGCGGCGAGGGCGGACCCTGCTCGGAGTGCGAGGGCTGCGAGCCGCCGCATCATGCCTGGGGCTGGCGCCGACCCTGGGGCTCGTTCTGAGCGGCCGCGCGGGCGGCGAGCGCCGCAGCGAAGGTGATCTCGTCACCATGCCTGCGGCAGGCGTCGAGCAGCAGTTCCCACTGGCCTGACGACGCGGCGAGTTCCACGAGCGACGGCAGCATCCCCGCCGCCTGCACGGCGCTCGGCGGCCCGCCCTCCCGGGGCCGATCGACCGCGACCTGGAGCGCCTCGGCATCGCGGCCCACGCGGTGCAGCAGGAGCACGAGCGTGTCGTGCGGCAGCGAGCCGGCGAGGTCGGGATCGGCCGTGAGCGCGGCGCGGCGAAAGAAGGCAACCGCCTCGGCCACGTCGCGGCCGAGTTGCGCGGCATAGAAGAGCCGCGAGGCCGCACCGACCTCCTCGAACGGTGGCTCACCGGGATAGGTCACGTCTGCCGGCAGCCGACAGGCATAGCAGGATAGTTCCCAGGCGCGACCGAGCGTGGCCGCGTCGGTGCAGACGCGTCCGATCCGTAGCACACTCTGGAGGTGCGAGACATCGACGTGCAGGCTCGGGTCACCGACGAGCCCGCCGGCCGCATCGAGCAGGGCCACCAGCGGCGCCGTGGAGGCCAGCGCCGCCGCCGTGTCGATCTCCCGCTGCGCGAGGTCGGCCGCGAGGTTCCGCACGACCTCGGCGTGGAGATGCTCGACGAGCACCCGCGCGGCCGGCGCCTGCCGCCCCGCCGGCAGTCGGGAGACGGCCTGCTCGTAGGCGGTGACGGCGTTGCAGGTGCCCTGGGTGCGGAGCATGAGCGTGATGCCGAGGGCCGGGTCGGCCGACTCCCAGAGCGCCACGCCAAGGATCTCTTGCCCGAGACGCTGCGTTTCCTCGTCGTCGTCGTTGGTCTCAGCGGTGTCCGCGGCAGCTTCATCCACAGCGGGTGCGACCCGTTCGGCGAGCGTCGCCAGCCGCGCGGCCACCTCGGCGGGCGCGGCAGCCGCCCGCAGATACATCCAGGCCGCGGCCACCTGCCCCTGCTCCAACAGCGGCCAGCCCACCTCCCGGCACGCGGCCAGTGACAAGGCGTCGAATCGCTCCCGCGCGGCCTCGTCGAGCGGGCCCACGTCTCCCACCAGCGGCAGGCCGAGCCGCAGCCGGGCCTGCACCATCCGTACATCGAAGAGGGCATGCCAGCGGCGACGCTCGGCCAGCGATGCTGCCAGCGCCTCGAGCATCGCCTCAGGCCCGCGGGCACCGCAGGCTTCGGCGAGCGCGTCAAACTCGGGGCCGGCGGCGTCGGGATTCATGGCTGCTCGCGGGGCGTGGAAACTCGCTCGGTCACCGGGTCGGTTCCTGTCGTACCGCCTCGTACGCGAGTACCGCCACGGTCGCCGACACGTTGAGGCTGTCGGCGATGCCCCGCATCGGCAGGCGAAGGGTCTCGAGATCGATCGTGCCCGAATCGGCCGCTGCTTGCCAGGCTGCCGACAACCCCTCTGCCTCGCTGCCAACGACGAGCGCGGTGTCGCCGGCCAGGCCCGCCTCGTGCCAGGCAACGCGGCCATCCGGCGTGGCCGCGATGACCCGCCGCGCCTGGGATCGGCACCAGGCGATGGCCTCGGCCGCGGTGGCCGTCGCGAGCGGCACGCTGAATACCGTGCCCAGGCTGGCCCGGATCACGGCCGGGTTGGCGGCGTCGGTGCCGCCGTCGCAGACGATCACGCCGGCGAGGCCGGCCGCATCGACGGTGCGCAGGATCGCCCCGAGGTTCCCGGGCTTCTCGACCCCCTCGGCCACGAGCACCGGACGGCCAGCGGCGAACAAGACGTCGCCGAGCGGCCGGGTCGCAAAGCGGACGACACCACGACTCCCTCGTCGCGGTCGCCGAAAGCCAGTTTCGCGAAGGCCCGGGCACCGAGTTGCACGACCGCGCCGCCACGGTTGGCACAGGCCGCGAGGCAAGCGGCCCGGGCCGCCGCCTGGGGGGCGTCGGGCGGCACATCAGCCGCCACGAAAAGCTCCACGATCTCGACGCCGGCTGCCGCAGCCCGGGCGATCTCCCGCAGGCCGTCGACGAGCGTGAGGCCCGTGCGCCGACGGTCACCGGCCGACCGCAACGCGGCCGCCTGCTTCACCCGCGGATTGGCCGGACTCGTGATCGTTTCGGGGATTTCCACGCACGCTGTTGTACCAGCCTTCTACCCGGGGCGGTTCCGCAAGGTCTCACGGTATCAGCGACACCTGCCCGCTGTGCAGGTCGTAATAGGCTCCCACGATCTTGATGTCGCCCTTGGCCTCCATGGCCGCCAGGATGTCGCTCCGTTCCCGGATCGCTGCGACTGCAAGCCGCACATTTTCGCGGCAAACGTGGGCGACGTAGGCGGGGTTCTCGCTGGTCGCTTTCCCGGCGAAAGGCTCACCGCGCTCGATCGCAGGCCGAATCTTGGCAAGCATGGGGGTGATGTTGCCCAGCTGGACATCGTCGATCGCCGCCTTGACCGCACCACAGTTGGTGTGGCCCATGACGAGGATCAGCTTGGCGCCGGCGACGCGGCAGCCGAACTCCATGCTGCCGAGGATGTCCTCGTTGACGAAGTTGCCTGCCACGCGCGCCACGAAGATGTCACCGATGCCGCGATCAAACACTTCCTCCACGGGGATGCGACTGTCGAGACAGGAGAGAACCACGGCCTTGGGAAACTGTCCGGCGGAGGCCTCGCGCACTCGCTGCGAGTGGTTTCGTAGCGTCAGGTCATCGGCCACGAAGCGACGATTGCCCGCCAACAGTTCCTCGAGCACGGCCGCTGGCGTGAGCGCCGCCTGCTGTTCGGCCGTCAGCACCCCGCGGAGGGCTGCCTCCTCGGTGGCCGCGGTCACGGCCGGATCCAACGGGAGGTCGACACCTCGAAGGTCCGGGGCGGGGAGAAGAGCGAACGCGATGAACGCCAGGGGCGGGAGAACGTGCCGAGGCCAGGCGGTGAGGTGCGACATGGCGGGAAAATAGCCGGGCCACGGGGACCTCCGCAACCATGATCCGGCCGGCGAGCGGCTGAGACGCCGCGCGCCGAGGCCCCTGCACGGCCGCGAAATCCCGGAGCCCCTCCGCCTCGCTCCGGCCACCATGGCCAGCGGATCGTGAAACCAGGCAATCTACAAGGCTTCGGGTAACTGTTTCCGATGAGGGGAATCTGCCGATAAAGAAGCCTGGCGGGGCTGAGCCCCCGCGGGGACATGCGCCCATGAGTCGACACGCCCGCCTCGATTCTTCGCCACGGCGGAGGCATGCGCGGAGGTGGCAGCGGCTCGCACTCGCGGCGTGCCTATCGACCCCGCTCACCATGTCCGCGTCGCGAGCGGCCGCCTCGACGACGGGCTCTTCAGCCAGCCCGCCGCCAGCCGGGACCGGATCGGGGACGCCCTCGACGGCGTGAGTTTCCGCCGAGCCCGACTCCAAGCGTTCGGCAAGCTCACGGAAGACACGAACTACTCGATCATGTTCGACTTCGCCCAGGCTGGTCGGCCGAGCTTCATGGACGTCTGGGGGGAGCAGGAGCAGATTCCGTTCTTCGGCACGATCCGGATCGGCCAGTTTCGGCAACCGGGCACGATGGAGAGCTGGACGAGCATCCGGCACTTCGAGTTCCTCGAGCGCAGCGTCGCCTTTCAGGCCATGGAGCCTTTCCGTCGGGTGGGCATCATGGCCTACGCGATGGCCGAGGACGAGCGCACACAGTGGGCCTACAGCGTCTATGCGACGGGCCTCACGTTCTGGAACGGAGCGGAGACGGTCTACAGCACGATCGGTGAAAACCGTAACGGAGCCCAGATCGGCGACAACGGCGGCGTCGGCTTCGCCTCCCGGATCACGCACCTCGTCTATGACGACCCGCAGGCGGAAGACCGTTACCTGCTGCACGTGGGCGCCGGTTATCGCTACGGCACGACGGGCGGCTCACCGGACACCGAGGGCCAGTTCGCCAAGACGTATCGTTCGGCGATCATCCCGGAGTTTTACGTCGGCGACCCGACGGGCCTGGGATTCGCGGGGGCCGGCACGCCGCTCGTGGCCGACACGGGCCGGATTCTCACGAACGAATTCAACGACGTGCATCTGGAACTCGCCGGCAGTCACGATTGCGCCCACTTTCAAGCCGAAGGGATGCTCACCACGGTCAACCAGTTCGGCGGCCCGGCGATCATGCAGCCCGCGGCCTACGTCCAGTGCGGCTACATGCTCACGGGCGAGGCGATCGGCTATCTCAAGCACGTGGGCGCGTTCGACTACACGGTGGGCCGGATACGCCCTTCGTCGGGACGGGCCGCCACGGCAGGATTCGCGGCTGGGGCGCGTGGGAGGTGGCGGCCCGGTGGTCGTACGTCGATCTGTCGGGCGTGAACGTCCGTCCCGCGAACCAACTCTCGAACAGCGTGGGCCCACCCCCGTCGCCGAACGCCGCGACTGTCCACCAGACCACGGTCGGTGTGAACTGGTACTGGAATCGGTTCGCCAAGGTGCAGTTCAACTGGATCCGGAGCATGCCGGACTACATCGGCTACGGCGCGGCGCCGTTCGACATCTACGGCACGAGGTTTCAGATCGAGTTCTGAAAGCGGCCCCGGTCCATGGCACGTCCGCACTCATTCCAGTCGGGGAAAGCAGCCGCGCTCGTCATCATCGCGGCAGCCCTGCAGGCCTCCGCTTCGGCTGCCGGCCCCGACTTCAACCGCGACGTCCGGCCGATCCTCTCCAACCGCTGCTTCAAGTGCCACGGCCCCGACGAGGCCAACCAGGAGGCCGGACTGCGGCTCGACCTCCGCGAGGCCGCGCTCCGGGAACTCGACAGCGGTGAGCGGGCGATCGTGCCCGGTCGCGCCGACTCGAGCGAACTCGTGGCCCGGATCGAGAGCGACGACCCCGAACTCGTGATGCCTCCGCCGCATACGAAGGTTTCACTCTCCGCCCAAGAGAAGCAGATTCTCACCGACTGGATTGCCGCCGGGGCCGCGTATGCGCCCCACTGGGCCTTCGTGCCACCGGTCAAGCCCGAGCCGCCGGCCGTGCTGGATGAAGCGCGGGTGCGGAACCCGATCGACCGCTTCGTGCTGGCCCGGCTCGATGCCGAAGGGATCGCGGCCGCCCCCGAGGCCGATCGGGCCACGCTCTGCCGCCGCGTCCACCTCGATCTCGTCGGCCTGCCCCCTTCCCCCGACGCGCTCGACGCCTTCCTCGCCGACGCCTCCCCGGATGCGTACGACCAACTGGTCGATCGCTTGCTGGCGAGCCCCCGCTACGGTGAACGCTGGGCGCGGAGGTGGCTGGACCTGGCCCGCTACGCCGACACCAACGGCTACGAGAAGGACCGCGACCGCACGATCTGGCCCTATCGCGACTGGGTGATCCGGGCGCTCAACGACGACCTGCCCTTCGACCAGTTCACGATCCGGCAGATCGCCGGCGACATGCTGCCCGAGGCGACCGTCGATGACATCGTGGCCACGGGCTTTCACCGCAACACGATGCTCAACGAGGAGGGGGGCATCGACCCGCTCGAGTTCCGCTACCTGGCGATGGTCGACCGCGTCGGCACGACGGGCGCGACCTGGCTGGGGCTGACCACCGCCTGCGCCCAGTGCCACACCCACAAGTTCGACCCGCTCACCCACACCGACTACTTTTCGCTCTTCGCTCTCTTGAACAATGCCCACGAGCCGGAGTGGATCATTCCCAGTCCGGAGCGGTCCGCGCGACTGGTGGAGACGCGGGCGAAGATCGAGTCACTCTGGCGGCAACTGCCCGGCCACTGGCCGGCCGGCCCGACCGTGAGCCTGGCCGAGCGGTTCGCGACCTGGGACCGCGAGGAGTCGGCCCGGGCGGTGGACTGGCGGATCCTCCGTCCCGACGCCCTCCAAAGCTCGATGCCGCACCTGGTCGTGCTCGACGACGGCTCGGTGCTCGCGAGCGGCGACCAGACCAAGAGCGACGTCTACACGATCACCTTGCCACGGATCGACATGCCCGTGCAGGCGATCCGCCTGGAAGTGCTGCCGCACGAGACGCTGCCGGCCTGGGGGCCGGGCCTCTGCTCCTACGAGGGACCGAAGGGCGACTTCTTCCTCTCGGAGTTCGAGGTTCGCGTGCCCCCTCAGGCTGCCCGGGCCGCGATTGCCAGGGCGAGCGAGTCGGTCGGCGGTGCGGCGGCGGCGATCGACGGCGTGATGTCGAGCGGCTGGAGCACCACCGGCCGGCAGGGCCGGGCCGACGCGGCCGTGTTCGTACTCGCCCAGCCGATTGCAGCCGGAGAACCGATCGTGATCACGATGCGGTTCGAGCGGCACTACGCCTGCCCGCTCGGCCGGTTTCGGCTCGCGGTGAACTCGGCTGCCGGCAGCGAGGCCCATGGCCACTCCGCCGAGGTCGAGGCCGCGCTCGTGAAGGCCCCCGGGAGCCGCTCGCAGGAGGAGCAGGAGGCAGTGCTGCGCCGCTTCCTCTCGACCGCCCCGGAGGTGAGCGACCGCGTCAAGGAGATCGAGCGGCTCGAGGCCAGCCTGCGGGGCGGGCTCTCGACGCTCGTGATGCAGGAGCGGCCGGACGGCAACCCGCGGCAGACCCGCCGGCATCATCGCGGCGAGTTCATGCAGCCGGAGGAGGAGGTTTCCCCGGCGGTGCCGGCCTTCCTGCCGCAACTGCCGGCCGACGCCCCGGCCGACCGGCTGGCGCTGGCCCGGTGGCTCGTCTCGCCCGCCAATCCGCTCACGGCCAGAGTCACGGTCAACCGCCACTGGCAGGCGTTCTTCGGCCGGGGCATCGTCGCCACCGTCGAAGACTTCGGGTATCAGGGTGATCTTCCCAGCCATCCGGAACTGCTCGACTGGCT
>JBJTPO010000338.1:0-1137 GCA_046075145.1 Planctomycetota bacterium | reverse complement strand
TACTGCAGTTGCTCCGACGGGGTGGAGGCCGCCACCGGACGCGCCGGCGGCGTTGCGCCGGGCGCGGCCGGAAGATTGAGCGCCGGCGAACTGCCGACGCGGGTGCTCGTGAGCCGGCCCGGCCCCGTTCCCGAGACGTCGCCGCTGGCCCGCTCCACCACGAGGTCGCGGACGAACAGCCGCTGGCGTGACTTCTCGCCGGCATCATCGAGCATCTCGCTCTCGACCTTCACGCCGCCGCCGCAGGCCACGCGGGCCACCTCGGGCTGCCGGCCGCCGGGTGGCCGCCGGTCGCCGCCGAAGTCGAACGGCTCGTCGAATACCACGTCGATCACGCCGGCCCGGACGGTCGTCTCGGGCGTCGTGGCCACGACCTCGTCGCTGAACCGGGCGGTGCGGCCGTCGAAGTCGAGCCGGCCCCGCCAGGCGACATCGAGTTTTCCGGGATCGCCCGCGGCGGCCGGCACGGCGGCGGGCCGCGGGCCTGACCCCGTGACCGCGAGGGCGTCGAGTCCGCCGCCGGCCGGGATCGGCAGCGCGAGCGTGCCGGCCCCATCGACCACGACCCGGTTGCGGCCGCGATCGAACTCGACGAGCGGGCCGGAGAGGTCGAGCCCCTGCCCGCGGACGATGGCAGGCCGGCCCGAGACCACGGCCCGGGCGTCGAATCCGGCGGGCCGCGAGAGCTGCACCTGCTCGCCGACGATCTCGATGCCGGGCTTGGTGACGCCCGGCAAGGGCTCCTCGATCACCTTCACCTGCCCCTCCATCGACATCTCGGCGAGCTCGTTGCCCCGCGGCGAGAGCGTGACCAGGCCGCGGACGAGCGCGGCGGTGGCCGTCATCCGTCCGCGACGGGGGGGGGAGGCGGGCGGCGGCGTGGCGGGCACCGCGGATGGCGGCGCGACCGGAGCCGCGGCGACGGCCGCCGGCGGGGGCGGCTGCGCCGGCTGCGGTGCCGGCTGGCCCGGCTGCTCGCGAAACCAGAGCTCGAGCCGGTCGGTGCGGGCCGCGACCTGATCGTTGTCGGACTCGACCATGCCGCGGGCGAGCATTCGCGGCGGCTTCACGCCGGAGAGGTCGGGCCCCGCGGCGGCGCTTCGCGGCAACGCGGCGGCGTCTTTCACGACCTCGAGC
>JBJTPO010000337.1:0-11191 GCA_046075145.1 Planctomycetota bacterium | reverse complement strand
CGCCGCGGTTCTCGGCGTCGAAGTTCCACTGCCCTCCGGCCGGCTCGCCGTCGTCCATCAAGACGTCGAACTTCGTCCGCAGCGGGCGGTAGAAATACTCGAGCCTGAGCTGCTTGCGGCCCGTGGCATGGGCGGCAAACTCATCGGCGGTCGTGAAGAAGTGGCGGTCGGTGCGGATCTCGAGCGGCAGGCCGGCCTCACGGGCGACCTGCTCGAGCGCCTGCCGCACCCGCCACTCGCCCGGCTCGACCGCGACGAGCTTCTCGGGCGACCGCCTGGCCTTCCGGGCCGCAGCCAGGCTCGCGGCCAGCGCGGCCGCCAGCGACTCGGGCTCGCCTGCCCGCCGCTTGGCGGCCAGCTCGGTGTAGTCGACGGTGATTCGATCGGCGAGCAGCGTGTCGCGGAAGTGCCGCATCGCGGCCAAGAACACGGCGATCCGGGCCTTGTGGGTCCAGACGTGCGTCGATTCCTCGGCCACCTCCGCCATCCAGACCGTATCGCGGGTCTTGTCGAAGCCGTCGAAGGCCGCGCCGCCCCGGTCGAGTTGGTCGCCGAGGATGATCACGAGGTTTCGCATCGAGCGGCCTCACTCCGCGGCCGCACGGTTCGGCAAGCTTGGCAGGGCGGTCACTCTGGAGGTGCCATGCCGCAGGGCCCGACGCCCGGGGCTGGAACAACGCGTTGCTGTCATGTCGGCGTTTATACCGCACCCCGACGCTCTCGATGGCAGCACCGGCATGCCGGCGGATCAACGCTTCCGGAATCGCCACCGCTGGCGGAAAAGCACGCCCAAACCGGTCCCAGGATGCTTGAGGCCGCCTCGCTTCGCCGGCCCTGATGCGATACGATCTGGATTCCTTTTCCCGCGTCACGTCTGCGGAGTTCGCCATGCGTCCCGTTCAGCGCCGACTCGTCCGGTTCCTTGGTCCACTTGCCGCCGCCGCGCTGCTGGCCAGCCCGCTTCCGGCAGCCGAGTTCAACATGAACGTCACAGCCGCCGGGATCCAGCCGGGCGGCCACGTTTCGGGGCCGATGCTCGCTCCCGAGACAATCGCCAACCGGGTGGTCCTGCTCGAGTTCTGGGGGCTCAACTGCCCTCCCTGCATCCGCAGCATGCCGATGCTCGAGGAGCTTCATACGACACTCGGCCCCCACGGGCTGGTCGTGATCGGGGCCCACGCCCAAGGGGGCGCGGCCGCGGAGCTCAAGCCACAGGTGGCGAAGCTCGGCGTCACGTTCACGATCCTCGAAAATGCGAACGTCGAGGGGGGCACGGACTTCCAAGGCATCCCTCACTGCATCCTCTTCGACCATACCGGCAAATGCATCTACCGCGGCTCTCCCTTCAGCGCCCAGGAGGCCGTCGTGGCCGCCGTCAAGGCGGCCCCCGGCTCGATCCTGGAGGGCCGCACGCTCGCCAAGCTGCCGGAGCTCAATACGCTGTTGCGGGACGAGCGGCAGTTCGCCACGGTCCTGAAGAAGGCGCGGGGCCTCACGTCGAGCGGGGATGCCGAGACGGCCGACGAGGCGAAGTTCGTGGTCGAGAAGATCGAGGCCTACGGCCGCCGGCTGCTGGACGAGGCCCGGTCCGGCAAGGAGACGGATCCCGCCCGGGCGGCCGACAGCGTGCAGCGGTGCGCGGTCCTTTTCAAGGGGGGCGCGATCGGCACCGAGGCCGCGAAGCTCAGCGGCGAGTGGAAGAAGGACAAGCAGTTTCAGGCGGCGGTGAAAGCCGGCCAGCAACTGGCCAAGCTCGAGCAGATGCGGGACTTCGTCCGCGAGCAGTTGGGCGTCGATGCCGACGCCACGGTCACCGCCGAGCAGGCTGCGGTGATCCCGGCCGCGATGAAGGGGCAGATCCGCTCACTCGCCCAGGGCATCGGCAAGTCGTGCCCGGGATCCTCGTTCGCGGACAAGGCGGCGGCGATCGCCGCCGAGCTCGCCCCGGTCGCCGGCACGCCCTGAGCGTCGGCGCGGAGCGCGGCGACGGCCACCGTTTTCAGCCGTCCGCCAAACGCTTGTCCCACCCACGCCAGCCGATTATACTGCGACAGCTTTGCATCTACGGACGCGGTCCGTCCGCCCCGTCGCCAGCCCGCAACCCATCGCCATGGCCGCCCTCCACCCTTCCGCCCGCCGAGTTCCCCGGGGCTTCACCATGGTGGAGCTGCTGGTGGTGATCGCGATCATCGCCACGCTGATGGGGCTGCTCCTGCCGGCGGTTCAGGGGGTCCGTGCGGCGGCCCGCCGCACGCAGTGTGCGAACAGCATCCGGCAGGTGGCGCTCGGGATCATCCTCTATTCCGACGCCCATCGCGGCCGCTTTCCCTCGCGCACCCACACCTCAGAGAGCCGTTACCTCCATTGGATTCAGCAGTTGGCGCCCTTCATCGAGAGCGTCGACGCGATCCGGATGTGTCCGGACGACCCGCTGGCCGGGCTGCGGATGAACGGGCTGCCCGGCAGCGGCGAAGACTACGCCGATCCGCAGCACCCCGACCCCGCCAAGCGGTTCACGCCCCAGACCAGCTACGTGGCCAACGGCTACCTTTCCTTCGACGATTCGGTCGCGGGATCCAAGGGCATCAACAATCTGAACCGTGTGGGAGCCCGCTCGAAGACCGTGATGCTGTTCGAGAAGTTCTCGAATCCGGCCACGCTCGGCAGCCTGACGCTTCAACTGGCTGAACTCCGCAGCAGTCACTTCGATCACACGCATTCCCCCGAGTGGTTCCGCTGGTATCCATCGCGAAAAGACCGCGTGTTGCGGGATGTTACGGCTGAGATTCAGCTGTCGCGACATGGCGAGGCGGCCCATTTCGCCTATGCCGACGGCCACGTCGAGTTGATGTCGGAGCAGCAGATCGGCGAATGGGTTGAAACGGGCTTCGATTTCGCGAAGCCGGCCAACTGACATCCAAGACGCCATGCCAGAGCATTCTTCGGAGACCGGGACCATGGTTCGCCGCGCCCTGCTGTTGATCACCACCTGGATCCTGCTCGCAGGCACGGCTTTGGCCCAGCATGTCGGCGACATCGTGCTGACCCGTCCCGCGGCGAATGGCCCGATCGTCACGTCGGGTGGGGGGTGGCTGGGGCCCTTCGCCGGGCGCGTCTTCGACGAGGGCCTCATGCCCGCCTCCGCACCCTACACCACGGACGCGCCCGGCTTCGGTAGCGCCACCGGCGCATTTCCTGCGGGTGCGACCATCCGCTACGACTTCGTGAAACAGCTCCTCTATTGGAACGGCACGGCGATGGCGACGCCGACTGCGACCATGACGCTCGATTACCGGGGCAATCGGCCTGCCACGATCACCGGCACCGACTTCGCGGGCGCTCCCGGGGCGGTGATCACGTCGGTGGGCTCGAATGGGTCGTTTCACGAACACCTCAACTACACCCTCACGAGCAACGCGGCGGCGGGCCTGTACGGCGTGGTCCTGACCCTCGGCCCGGGCGCGGGCAGCACCGGATTCACGACGTCCGAGCCGTTTCTCGTGACCTTCGAACGCGGCACGGTCGACAACTACGCCACGGGCCTTTCCACGATGGTGGACACCGCCTTCGCCCCCGTGCCCGAACCGGCGGGCCTCGCCCTGGGCGCGGCCGCGGCTGCCGGCGGCTGGCTCGCCCTGAAGCGGGTTCGAAACGCCCGCGGCAGGCGGCCCTGAGCGGATATTTTGCAACACAGTTGCACTGCCTGCCGCCGCCGGCTAATCTACGCAACAGCGTTGCAGAAGCGGCCGCGGGCCGCGCCACCCCTTCGGAGGAGAGATGCCATGATCGCCCGCCGCCCCGCCAACCAGCAGATCCGGCTCAGTGTCGCCGTCGTCGTCCTGTCGCTCGCCCTCGTCGGGCCGGTGCGGGCGGACGTTTGGACGCTCGGTCACGGGGACATCGGGGTCGCGTACGACCCCGCTGTCCCCGGCGACTTCGAGATGGAGGTCCACGTCGAGGCTGGAGGCGTCGTCGATGGCATCGCGATCACGAACCCGGCCGGCCAGGCGTACGCGCCGGGCGATGTCGCGATCCGCGTGCCCACCACAGCCAATCTCCGGCGGATCAACGACCCCACGGGGTATTGGACCGGTCTGCCGAACAACGGCTACGACTTCACGGGCTCCCAGTACGACGCCCTGGGGGTGCCGGTCGGAGCGAATCTGTGGGTACTCTCGCCCACCGGCGCCGACGCCGACCATTACGGCACACCGTTTCTTGGCTGGGCCACCGAGGAGGGCTTCGCCGGCGAGCCGTTTGGCAACATCGCGTTCACGCCCACATCCTTCAGCGCCCCCGCGGGCGGCACGATGGCGATCTACAGCGGCAATGTTCAGCAGTGGGTGCTGCAGGCCGGGGACACCACATTCGTCGGCGACTCCTTCTCCGTGCCGGCCGGGGGCCACACGCACCGAACGCTGTTCTTCACACAACCGGGCCTCTACCAGGTGGGAATCCAGGCGGCCGGCTTGAATGGGTCGATACAGGTGAGCGGTTCGGCTGTCTACAACTTCGAAGTGGTCCCTGAACCCTCGACGCTCGCCCTGGCTGCACTCGCAGCCGCCGCGGGCATCCCGCTCGCGCTCCGCCGGCGCCGTCACTGATCCCGGCGACGTGCGAAAAAACCGGGTCGTCCGGAAATCCGGCAGGCCCGGTTAGCGGGGCGGCCGACCTGCGGTTTCTCTCGTGGGCCACTTCTCCCCGCCGCCTTCGAGGTTATCGCATGATCGCCATTGCCCGGCCTCGGAAGGCCGCCTCCCGCCGCCCCCGGTCCGCTGCCAAGGAAACTGTCGGCAAACTTTCCGTCGTCAGCCGCCGCGAGGCCGTCGCCCGGGTCGCACGGCTGACCGAGTTGCGGACCCGTCGGGAGACGTTCTTTGCCCGGTCCATCGAGTACATCCCCTGCCCGCAGTTCCGCAGGGCGGACGCGGAGCGATTGGCCACCGATCTGCCGGCGGCAGCCGCTGTGCCGCTCGAGCGCTCCGACGCACATCCGCCCACCGGTGCCGGCACCACGCCCTACATCGCAAGCCTCTACCAGACGCGGCTCCTTGCCAAGGAGGAGGAGCAGTTCTACTTCCGGCGGATGAACTGGCTGAAGTACTGGGCCGCCGCCGTCCGTGGCCGTCTCGACCGCCGACGGGCCTCGCTGAAGCAGATCGAGCAGGTCGAGGGGCTGCTCGCGGAAGCCGAGACGGTCAAGGCGATCCTGATCACCGCCAATCTGCGGCTCGTCGTTTCCATCGCCAAGAAGTTCGTCGACGCCAGCTGGTCGTTCGAGGAACTCGTGAGCGAGGGGAATCTCGCCTTGATGCGGGCGGTCGAGAAGTTCAACTTCGCCCTCGGCAACCGGTTCAGCACTTACGCCACCTATGCCATCCAGCGGCACTTCTTCCGGCTCTCGCACCGCGGTCGGCAGCAGCGGAAGCGATTCGTGGCCGACGACGAGGCGCTCAAGGATCGGGCCGCGGCGGAGCAGAGCGGTGACGTCTGCTCGAGCGACCAGATCGCCATGCTGAAGGTTCTGTTCGCCGGTTTCCTGGCAGAACTCGAGCCCCGCGAGCGGCGGATCGTCGTGGCTCGGTTTGGCTTTGACGGCAAGCCACCCCGCACCTTCCGCGAGCTCGGCAGCCAGATGGGGGTCTGCAAGGAACGGATCCGCCAGATCCAGGGTCGGGCCATGGACAAGCTGCGGGAACTCGCCGCCGAGGCGAAACTCGAGCAGACGGTGGGCGACTGGCTGTGAGCGAACCGGCCCTGATCCCGGTCGGCCCATCCCGCGGGGGCTGCCGATGAGCCAACGGGTGTTCATCCTCGGCGGGGCCGGCGGGATCGGCTCGGCGTTGGCCCGGCGTATCGTGGACGGAGGCGGAGCCGTGTTCCTGGCCGGCCGCGACGGGGGCAAGCTTGCGGCCGCCGCGGTCGACCTCGGTTCGGCGCACCATGCCCGAATCGATGCGACCGATCCCGATGCGGTCGACACCTGTGCCGATCAGGCCGCCGAAACGCTGGGCGGCCTCACCGGCATCGCCTGTTGTGCCGGGTCGCTCTTGCTCAAGCCCGCGCATCTCACGACCGCAGCCGAGTGGCAGGCAACCTTGGCGGCGAATCTGACCAGCGCGTTCGGCTGCGTCCGGGCCGCGGGCCGGCTGCTCAAGGTCGACGGGGGCTCGGTGGTGCTCGTCTCGAGCGCCGCCGCCCGGATCGGCCTGGCCAACCACGAGGCGATCGCCGCGGCGAAGGCCGGCATCATCGGCCTCGTGCTCTCGGCAGCCGCCTCCTACGCGCGACAGCGGATCCGCTTCAATGCCGTCGCTCCCGGCCTCACGAAGACGCCGCTCACGCAGGGACTCGTGGCGAGTGAGCTCGCTGAAAAGGCCTCGATCGGCATGCACCCGCTCGGCCGGCTGGGCACGCCCGACGACGTGGCCCGGGCCATGGCGTTCCTGCTGGATCCGGCTCAGGACTGGATCACGGGTCAGGTGCTGGGCGTGGACGGGGGCCTCGCGAGCGTCAAGACGCGTCAAGGCTGAGGCGACCGGGCAAGCGTCGATCCGACCGATCCCCAATCTCTCCGGCGGCGAAGGTGTTCGAGTCGTCGCCCGGGCAGCGGGAGGCTTCGAGCATGACGAAGTCTGCTTTCAGCAACCTCTGGCTGGTCCGTTCAGCTCGTCGCGGGTTTACGCTGGTCGAGTTGCTGGTGGTGATCGCCATCATCGCCACGCTTATCGGCCTCCTGTTGCCGGCGGTCCAGAGCGTCCGCGAGAGCGGCCGCCGCACCCAGTGCGCCAGCCACCTTCGGCAACTCGGGCTGGCGGTCATCGCGCACGAGTCGAGCCGCAGGATCTTCCCGACCGGCCGGCTATCGCGGGAACCGGACGGCTACGGCTGGACCTTTCGCCTGCTGCCCTATCTCGAGGAGCAGGCGATCTTCGACGCCTGGGTGCCCGATGCCCCCGTGTTTGACGCCCGCAACGCCAAGGCGATGCGGTCGCCCGTGGCCGGCTATTACTGCCCCAGCCGCCGCGGCCCCGCCGCCGACCGCAACTTCGACAACAACAACCAGCGGCCGCCGGTGCTCGGCGTCGCGGCCGGCGGCGACTACGCCGCCAGTGCCGGCAGCTGGTTCATGTACGCCTCCGAGACCGGCATTCCCGACGGCCGGAAAGCCGGGCCGATCTTCACGTTCTCCAAGGTCAAGCCGGGGCACGTCACCGACGGCATGAGCAAGACCTTCGCCATCGGCGAGCGGCACATCCCGCCGGCCGATCCCTCGTGGGGCGACATGGCCCAGCGGTGGCAGGGGGACACGGCCCTGTTTCCCTCCGACACGCCCGACGTGCTCTTCCGCGACGTCTACCGCGGACTGGCCGGCGCCCCCGACGACCGCAGCCCCCGCAAGTTCGGCAGCCGCCACGCCGACATCGTGCAGTTCGTGTTTCTCGACGCCCACGTCGAGTCGATCACGACCGACACCGATCGCGAGGTGCTCCTGCGGTATGCGCTGATCGGTGACGGCATGGATCCGACCGCCGCGATCGACGACGCCGGCGACGGCACCTGACCACTCGGGCAAGGCCAAGCCGTCGGCCGACGCGGAGTCCGAAGCCGCCCGCCTCCAGCTCGCCGAGCGGTTCGACACCGAGGTCGCGGCCCACGCCAAATCCCGCGGCCGGACGCTGCCGATTTTTCGCTGACCGGTCTGGCTATCGCATGATTCCCCGGACCGTTCTCGCTCCCCGGAGCCCGCCCATGCTCCCTGCATTCCCCCTCTGCCTGCCGACCGTGACGGCCCTCGCGCTCGTGATCGCACCACTTGCCGCGAACGCAGCGCAGGCTGCCGAACCGGCGCCGACGCATGAAATCCGCGACGTGCTCGGCTGGGAGTTGCACGTGCACACCGCGCTGCTGACGGCCGCCCCGGAGGCGACGGCGACGGCCATCTCGCTCCTCGAGCAGCAACTCGCCGAGATCGTCCGCGTCGTGCCGCCAGCCGCGGTGACGAAACTCCGGGAGACACCGCTCTGGTTTTCCCCCGAGTATCCGGGCGTGCCGCCGCGGGCCGAGTTTCATCCCGATGCGGGCCTGGCTGCGGAACAATGGCCGCGACCCTGTCATGGCCCGGGCGATCGAGTTCACGAACATTCGGATCTTCCCGCAGGACTGCGAGCGGATGCCGAACTTCGCCCTCCATGAACTGGCCCATGCCTATCACTTTCGCGTCCTCGGCGTCGACGACCCGCGGATGCTCCAGATACTCAAGACCGCCTGGGAGTCGGCTCCGGTGCCCGACCGGAACTGATCGGCCCGGTTCTCGGCCGGGAGCTGCGAGGCCTCGAACAGCGGCCGCCGGCCGCCCGGCCGTGACGCTCCCGGCCGCCCGATTTCCCCTTGCGATTGCGCGGCGGCTTCCCTAATCTCCCCGCCCCGCCGGAGCCCCCGCCGGCGGCCCCCAGGGAGGTACGGCCATGTCGATCACGCTCGGAGAACTCGCGGCGGTCGTCGGCGGCGCGCTGGTGGCGGGCGAGGCGAGCCTGCCGATCGCCACCGCCGCCACCCTCGAGACGGCCACGCCCCACGACATCACGCTCGTCGATTCTCCCGACAAGCTCCACCTGCTGGCGAAGAGTGCCGCCGCCGCGGCGATCGTGCCGGCCGGTTCCGGGCCGCTCGATCGGCCCACGATCGAGGTGGCTGACGTGCATGCCGCCTTCGCCGCCGCGATCACACGCTTCCGGCCGCCGCGGGTCGCTCGTCGCTCCGGCGTGAGCCCACAGGCCGCCGTCGATCCCTCGGCGCGGCTGGGCGACGATGTCGAGATCCACCCTTTCGCCACGGTTGAAGCCGACTGCGAACTCGGCCCCGGGGTCACGATCCACTCCGGCGCCCGGCTGATGGCCGGCTGCCGGGTGGGAGCCGGGGCGACGATCTTCCCCAACGCCGTCCTCTACGAGAACACCGTGGTCGGCCGGCGGTGCGTGGTGCATGCCAATGCCGTCCTGGGTGCGCATGGCTTCGGCTACAAGGTGGCCGAAGGCCGCTACGCGATCTCGGCCCAACTCGGCTGGGTCGAGCTCGGCGACGAGGTGGAGGTCGGGGCCTGCACCACGATCGACCGCGGCACCTACGGGCCGACCGTGATCGGCACGGGCACGAAGCTCGACAACCTCGTGATGATCGCCCACAACTGCCGGCTTGGACGACACAACATGATCTGCTCGCAGGTGGGCGTGGCGGGCAGCACCTCCAGCGGCGACTGGGTGGTGATGGCCGGCCAGGTGGGCGTCCGCGACCACGTCCACATCGGTGACAAGGCCGTGCTCGGGGCCCGCTCGGGCGTCTCCTGCGACATCGAGGCGGGCAAGACCGTGCTCGGCGAGCCGGCCATCGACCTCCGCGACCGCAAGCTCCAACTGGCGACGATCTCCAAGCTTCCCGAGATGCGGAAAGAGCTCAAGGCGGTCGCCGCCCGGCTCGACACCCTGGAGCGGATGGGGGTCACCGGTTCAGCCCCCGTCGCCGACGCCGCCTGACCCTCGTTGCCCATGGACGTCTCCCGCGAGATCATCCGCGCCCCCAGCCTCGCCGGCGAAATGATCGGCATTCTCGCCGGCTGGGGCCGCTATCCTGTCGCGGTCGCCGAGGCGATCCGCCGCGCGGGTGGACGCACCGCGATCCTGGCGATCCGCGACCACGCCGACGCGGCGCTCGCGCCCCTGGCCGACGTGGCCGGCGAGGTGGGCGTGGCCGAGATCGGCGGGGCCGTCGAGTTCTTCCGCCGGCACGGCGTCCGGCGGGCCACGATGGCCGGCAAGATCCACAAGGCCAGGCTCTTCACCCACCACGCCTGGCTCCGCCATCTTCCCGACTGGACGGGCCTCAAAACCTTCTGGCCCCACGTCATCAGCCGCCGCCGCGACAACCGCGACGATTCGCTGTTGGGCGCGATCGCCTCGGCCTTCGACTCCCGCGACGTCACGATCTGTCCGGCCACCGACTTCGCGCCCGAGCTGTTGGCCGAGGAGGGCCTGCTCGCCGGGCGACCGCTGTCGCCGAGGCTCGAGGCAGACGTCGCCTTCGGCTGGCGGCTGGCCAAGGAGCTCGGTCGGCTCGACATCGGCCAGACCGTGGTCGTCAAGAATCGCGCCCCGCTGGCGCTCGAGGCGATCGAGGGCACGGACGAGTGCATCCGCCGGGCCGGCCGGCTCTGCCCCACCGGCGGGATGACGGTGGTCAAAGTTGCCAAGCCCCAGCAGGACCTCCGCTTCGACATGCCGACGATCGGGATCGGCACGCTCGAATCGGCGGCGGCTACCGGCGTCCGCGTGCTCGCAATCGAGGCAGGCCGCACGATCCTGGTGGACCGCCAGCAGCTTGCCGAGTTCGCAGGACGGCACGGAATCGCGGTCGTGAGCGCCTTCGACTCGGGCGGCGAGGCTGCCCTCGATTCGGCCCGCCCCGCCGCCTGACCCGAGCGGCGTCGGCCGTCGGCCCCGCTCGGTCCCAAGGCGCATGTCGCATCAAGGCCCCCCCGCCGCGAGCCCGGGGGGATGACGCGATCCAGTCCGAACGATACGGATCGCCACGTCTTTCCTCATGGCAGGCGTCATCCGCCTGGCTCGCGCAAGGGGGCTTCTCGTGGCATCCCACGACACCGCTCGGGCAGTCACTGCGTATACTCCGTGACATGGGATTTCGCGCCAGTCCTCTGCTTTTTGCCTGCCTGGTTTGTTCGGTCGCCGGGGGCGCCGAGCCGCTGTCGATCGACATGGATGTGGCCGTCGATGCGGTCATCCCGCCCGCGGCCACCCATCACATGGGCCGCGAGATCGCCCAGACGATGCACTACACCGGCGCGCCCTGGCTCGTCCGGGAGAGCCGCCAGCGGGAGGAGGACTGCCGGCTCCTGCTCGAGGCGCTCCAGGTCAAGAAGGGCCAGCGGATCTGCGACTTGGGCTGCGGCAATGGCTTCTACACGCTCGAGCTCGCCCGCCGCGTCGGCCCCGACGGGCTCGTCTACGCGGTCGACATCCAGCCCGAGATGCTGCGGATGCTCGCCCGGCAGGCAGCCGAGGAGGGCCTCGACAACATCCGCCCGATCCTGGGCAGCGTCGTCGATCCGCGGCTGCCGCAGGGCGAGGTCAACCTCGTGCTCTGCATCGACGTGTACCACGAGTTCTCGCATCCGGAG
>JBJTPO010000336.1:0-1024 GCA_046075145.1 Planctomycetota bacterium | reverse complement strand
GGTCGGAGGGCCATCCATGGCCCCTCCGACCTTGCCGGGCCTCCGCCCGCCGGCCGCACCTCCGGGCGGCCGTGTTCGTGCGTTTTTCTGGCGCGCGGCGTTCGTGCAGGCGAATCCTTCCCGCTTCCCGCCCACCAGCGGCGCAGTGCACCAGCCACGAGGATACGCTCGGAGATCCAATGACCAGCCGCTCGCCATCACCACCATCGCCTGCCCCTGCGACGTTTCTGCTCTGCGCCTGCCAGGGGGGCGCCGAGGCAGCGCTCAAGCAACGGGCGGCCGAGGTGCTGCCCGCCGCCAAGCCGGCTGCCTGGCGGCGCGGGATCGTGAGCTTCAAGCTGCCGCCTGCCGACGGGTCGCCCGCGGCCGGCTCCGCTGCGTTGCCAGCCGAACTGCTCGAGCGGCTCGTCTTTGCCCGCACCGCCGTCCACTCGCTCGGCCAGGTGACCGGCGCCGATCCGGCAACGCTTGTCTCCGCCACCATCGGGCTCGCCGGCCGTGGCGGCTTCGCCAACGTTCATGTCTGGCCACGAGCATTCGAGGCCGGGCCCCGCGGGGCCGAGGCCGTCGCCGCGGCGGCCGCTGCGCGGCGAATCCTGCTGGGAGCCTGCGGGCTCTCCGGCGACCTCGATCCGGTGGCCGGACCCGGCGACCGCGTGCTCGACGTCGCGATCGACGCGGCGGATCGCTGGTGGGTCGGGTGGCACGAAGCGGCCGGGCCGTCGACCCGCTGGCCGGGCGGCATCTATCCGCCGGGCAACGAGCCGTTGCCCGAGGGGGCGGTCTCGCGGGCCTGGCTCAAGCTCGACGAGGCGATCGCAACCTTCGGGATCGAGTGGGGGCCGCATGCCCGGGTGGTCGAACTCGGCTCGGCGCCGGGCGGGGCCTGCCAGCGGCTCCTGGAAGCGGGGCTCGACGTGGTGGGCGTTGATCCGGCGCTCGTCGACCCGACCGTCGCCGCGCAGCCCAGGTTCACGCAGTGGCGGATGCGGGCCCGTGAGGTGCCGCTCAGGCGGTTTGCCGG
>JBJTPO010000335.1:0-25576 GCA_046075145.1 Planctomycetota bacterium | reverse complement strand
GTGCCGAGATCGGTGACGACGGCATTGGGCGTGATGACGGTGAACAGGCCCGCCGCGGTCTGCGTCTCCGCCCCGCCTGCCTTGACCAGCGCCGTGAGCCGACCGGCATGCAGCCGGCCGGCGTCGCGGGCGGTGGCTTCGAACCGGGCCGGGCCCTGGACGACCACCTTCGCCCCGGACACGAACGACAACTCGACCAGGCCGCCGGCCAGGTCGATCGTGTCACCGACCCGAAGCCCTTGCGCGGCGTGGAACGACTGCTGTTTGCCGGCCCACGACGCCTCGTGAATCCCCGCCACGAAGGCCACGGCCAGTTGGCCGGATGCGAAGGCGGCTTCGCGATCGGCCCGCCGGGTGTCGAGCGAGATGACGGCCACCAGGCCGAGCGCGCTCGCCAGGAACACGCCGGCAATCAGAAAGGAAGCCGTGGCCGGCCGGGCGAGCCACCTGACCATCGCATGGATGCCATCAATCGCCACCATCGCCGCCGATCGGCCTCGGCCGGCCGGCCGCTCGTGGCGAGCGGGGCTGCCAGCCAGACCACCACGCACGCCACGGGAGGCCCCTTCGCCAGCAGGCGAATCGTCCGTGAAGGGAGGCAGCCCCATGCCCTGCCGCCACCGCTGTCGCCAGAGAAACGTGGCGTGCTGCTCCATCACGGCGAGGTAGCCGGCGAGCGACTCCGGCTCGGCCAGCAGTTCGTCGAGTCGTCGGCAATCGGCCTCCGTGGCCGTGCCGTCACACTGGCTGCCGGCCAGCCGCATCAGCTCTGAGTCGGCCCCGGTGCGGTGCCAGAAGCGATCGCCCCGAGGCGAGCCAGCAGAAGGGCTCATGGCGCTTCTCCTGCGGCGACCGTGCGCTCGATGCACTTGAGCAAGGCATGACGAATCCGCTGCAGCCGCATGGTCAGCGCAGCGGCCGACACCTTCATTCCCAGAGCGAGCTCCGCGAGCGATTGCGCCCCCTCGTAGCGGGCCTGGATGAGAGCGAGTTGCCTTGGCGGGAGCTTCTCGACGCAGGCCTCGAGAGCCGCCCGTCGGGCCTCGGCCGTGGCCTCGATCTCGGAGCGGGCCAGCACGATCCGCTCGAGCGTCTCGGGGGCGAGGCAGGCAGCCCTTCGATCGCGGGAGTTGGCCCGCAGATGTGCGCGGACGACGTTCCGCGTGAAGGCGTAGGCCCAAGGGAGAAAGGGCCGTGACGGATCGTACTTCGCCCGTTCCTGCCAGAGGGCGAGGCAGACCTTCTGAAAGAGGTCGTCGAGGTCGCGGTCGTGCGGCAGCATGGCCACGAGCACCGCATAGATGCCCCGCTGGCTCTCGAGCAGCCGGGAGACGAAATCGTCCCGGTCGAGCGAAGCGTCTGATGAGTGGGAGATCGCCGAGGTCATGGACCCGACCACCGGAAAACAGGACGCAAGAAAAGCGGCGTGAACTCCCCCGGCCGAGACAAACCATCGACTCGACCAGCCGGTTCAACGATTCAAGGGTTGCCAGAAAAGGTCGCCCCTATAACCAAGTTGACCCCGTCACCGAGTTCTAACGGTTGCAGCGGCCGGGCCGGATGCGCCGTCGGCCCATACTCCATGGGGTACGGGCCGAAAGTCCCTGCTGGATGGTCACTTACGGCTGGAATCGGAAGTGAGGTGCTGGTCCCACGAGCGCCTTGGAGAGTCAGCCGAGAACCTGGCCTGGATGCGGGCTGGGTGGGATCGAAGCGAATGCTCGCCGCGCGGACGCAACGTTTCTACCGCGCGAGGAGACGGGATTTGGCGCGTGCCGGTCGTAGGGGCTGGCGCGGCAGCAAAGCCAGCAGGCCAACGATGCCGGTCCCGAGCAGCACAATGGCCGATGGCTCGGGGACGGACACGATCGACAGGTTCTGATAGGCGACGTATTGGGTGTTGTCAACCAACGTCCCGCCGAATGTGATGTAGTTGTCCGTGGCCGTATAGGTGGTTGTATACACCGTGGAGCCGTTGAGTATCGTATCCACCGTGAAAGCCGGGCCGCCGTAGCTCCCGCCGTAGACATTGAATCCGATGGAGGTGATGGTGGCGCCGATAGTACTGCTGACCGCCTTCACTCCGTTTTTGTAAAGCTCATAAGCGCCCGTCGGATTCCATATCAGGCCAAACCCAGCACCCGTGTACGCCTCATTGCCTCGGGTCGAGGATGGACGCAGAATGGCGATCTGGTTCCAGAAAGCGGTGTTGTTAGAGGCGACCGAACCAAACGAAATCGTCAGTGGATCGGTGGTCGTGTTGAAGTTGGAGTCCGGCGAAACATACCGCTGGGTAATTCTCTCGAAAAACATGCCGTTCAGCGGCGAAGCGGCGGGCCGACCGGTCTGAATGTCGGATGGATTACCGCCGCCATATCGCGTGTAGTTGATGTAGCCGCCGCTAATGGCGTCGCCGGCTTGGCGGGTACTCTGTTCTCCATTCAAGTTGCCATTCGTATACCAGGCCGATGTCGTCAGCGTGTCGGTAAAGATGATCGTGTCGGCGTGCGCGCAGGCGGCCAGACCTAACCCTACGATGGCCGGAACGGCAAACATTGTTGCAAGCCGTCTCATGATCAGATTTCCGCTCGCCGTACGCCCGGATTGACGTCGATTTCGATCAATCATGACTGCCTCCAAAATCGAGATGAATGCCTTCCCCAAGTCCCCCGGCCGAGACAGACCATCGACTCGACCAGCCGGCTCAACGATTCAAGGGTTGCCAGAAAAGATCGCCCCCATGACCAAGTTGACCCCGTCACCGATTTCTAACGGTTGCAGCGGCCGGGACGGATGCGCCGACGGCCTACACTCCATGGGGTACGGGCCGAAAGTCCTTGCCGGATGGTCACTTACGGCTGGAATCGGGCCTCGGGTGCTCAGGCGGTCGCTCGGATCGCGGCGGCGAGCCGGGCAACGGAAAGCGGGGCCGAGCCTTCGGCCTTGTTGTTGATCGTGATGAACACGTCGCGGCTGGACTGGGCCGCCGCCCGGGCCAGGTTCGCCAGGGCGGTGCGGGTGGGCAGATCCTCCTCGACGAGGCGGTCGAAGGGCGCGTAGTCCACCTTGGCCTCCTCGTAGCGGCGGCCGGCGTGCAGGTTCCAGCGGGCCACGAGCGGCAGCCCGCAGCCGGCGGCGTCTAGGCCGAAGGCCCGGGCCTGTTCGGCCACTGGTTGCATCCGGGCGTGGATCGCCAGGCAGGGCACGCCGCCCGCGTCGCCGATCGCCGCAGCAAAGTCGTCGCAGGCGAGTTCGGGATCGCGGACCTCGACGGCGTACAGCGGCCGTCGGCCTGCGACCTCCTCCGGCAGCGTGGACAGGAACGCGGCGATCCTGCCGGCCGTCTGCCGCAGGTTCGCCACCAGCCGGCGACCCAGCGGCGGAAACTGGAACACGAGCGCCCCGGCCTTTTCGCCGAGGCCCAGCATGGCCGGCGTGACGAAGGTTGCCGCGGCCGCCGCCGCGTCGAGGAAGGACGGGTTATCACGGGCCGCGACACCCGACGCCGGCTTGCGAACGGCAGGATCGGTGAAGGCCTGCGGGGCCTTGACCACGAACCGGAAGCCGTCGGGCACCTGGGCCGCGTAGCGGGCGAACTCGGCGGCCGGGAGCGGCGCGTAAAAGGTGCGATCGAGGCTCACCGTGCGAAACAGCGGATGGCTGGCGTAGGCAGCTAGGCCCTCGCGCGCGAGTCGCTGTTCGCTCTCGGGCCGGCCGCTGCGGGCCGCGTAGACGAGACCCGTCCAGCCGGGAAACGACCAGCTCGACGTGCCCAGCCGGATGCGGCTGGAGAGCGCCGCGGCGGTCGCCCGCGTCGCCGCATCGACCGCGGCAGCCGCCACCGGCTCGCCGCCACGGCTCCGGCGCGAGCCCGCCTCTGCCTCGTCGCCGGGTCCGTCGAAGAGCGACAACTGCGTCGCAGGCATGCCGATCACCGAAATGGTCGAGACCCGACCGGGCTCGGAACAGGCCAGGGAGCCTAGCAGACGGTGGCGCCGTCAACCGAGCAGCTGCTCCAGCGGCGCGCCATCGCGGACGATCATCACCGGCCGGCCGGTCGAGGTGCGGTATTCCTTACGGTGGTCGATGCCCAGGCAGCGGTAGAGCGTGGCGGCCACGTCGTCGGGCTTGATGCCCTCCGCCTTCGGTCCGGCCCCCTTCGCGTCACTCTCGCCCACAACTTGGCCCCCCGTGATCCCGCCGCCGGCCATGAGCATGAACATCGCCCGCGGATAGTGGTCGCGGCCGGCCCGGACGTTGATCTTGGGCGTGCGGCCGAACTCGCCGGTGACCATCACGGCCGTCGAGTCGAGCAGCCCCTTCTGCTCGAGGCCCAGGAACAACGCCGCGAGCCCCTCGTCGAGCGTGGGCAGCAGCTTGTCCTCGAGCTTCGTGAAGTTGTCGGCGTGGGTGTCCCAGCCGCCAAGTTGGACCGTGATGAACCGCACGCCCGACTCGACCAGCCGCGTCGCCAACAGGCAGCTCTGGCCGAAGTCGGTCGCGCCGAACGGGGCCGCGAACTTGGAATCCTCCTTCGAGATGTCGAAGGCCTCGCGAGACTGCCGCGAGGTGATGATCGAGCGGGCCTGCTGCGAGAAGCTGTCGAGGCCCTCGACGAGCTGGCTGTCGGAGGCCAGCTCGGCGAAGGTGGAGTCGAGGTCGCGCAGGAGCGCCTGCCGCCGGTCGACCTGGGCGAGCGAGAGCGTGCCGTCGAGCGCCACACCGCGGACAGTGAAGGGTCGGCCCGCCTTGGGGGTGGCGTTGGTGCCGAACGCGGCGTACCGCACCCCGAGATAGCCCGCTCCGTGGCGGCTGTCGGGCACGGACACATAGGGGGGCAGCTCGGGCGGGGCGGCCAGCTCCCGCGCCACCACCGAGCCGAAGGCCGGAAACTGGAGCGAGGCGATCGGGCGGTTGCCCGTGTGCACGTAGCTGCTGCCGAGCTCGTGGGCGGCGAGCGTGTGCGACACGCCGCGGAGGATCGCGTAGCGGTCGGCGCAGGCGGCGAGCTTCGGCAGGTGCTCGCTGATCTGGATCCCCGGCACGTTGGTCGCGATCGGTTTGAACTCGCCGCGAAACTCGGCCGGGGCGTCGGGCTTCAGGTCGAAGGTGTCGAGGTGGCTCGGGCCGCCGCCGAGGTTGACGAAGATCGCCGCCTTGGCCGGTGCGGCGGCCGCCGACTCCCCGCGGGCCCAGCCCAGGTAGTTGGCCAGCGTGAGGGCGGTGCCGCCAAGGGCGCCCACACGCAGCACGTCGCGCCGCCGCACGCCGTCACAGGTTCGATGCATCGCCACGGTGGGTCGTCCTTTCGGAATGGAAACTGCGAAACTTGGATGTGGTCCGGGGTAGCCCATGCCATCTCGCCGGTCCGTGGGGCAGGTTTGCAACCTGCCCAAACCGGTGGCAGGGCATCGCAGACCACTCAGCGCCGCATTGATTCCTGGCAGACTGCAAGTCTGCCCCACGGGTGTGACGCTCTGCCCCACGGGTGTGACGCTCGGTGTTCATGCGGCTCACGCGGGCTGAAAACCCCTTCGACCTACGGCATTTACGGAAGGGATTCTCAGTGATTGACCAGGAATTCCTTGGTGTTCAGGAGCGCCCAGAGGAGGTCGCGGGCCGCCTCGCGAACGCTTGCCGTCTCGCCGAAGTAGGAGGCCGCCCGCGTGGCCTCGGCCTCGGTCGGCGGCCGCGAGAGCGTGCGCAGGTAGGCCCGCCGCACGATCCGGGCCACGTCATCGGGGCCGGGATCAGCCGCGGGCCGGCCCTTCTTGCCTGCCAGGTAGGGGCGGGACACCGTCTCGACCCAGCCATCCTTGCGGTCGATCTGGGCGAGCATGTCGCGGTCGTTCTGCAGGAACACGGTCAGGAGGCTCGGCTCCAGGGAGCGGTCGCAGTCGCAGTTGGTCTCGCGGGTGGAGCGGCCGAATACGGCCAGCGCGTACGCCCCCGACTTGCCCCAGCCCACGGCGGTCGCCTCGGCCACGGCCCGGCCGCCGGCCGCCGCGGCCATCGTGGAGGCGTCGGCGTCGTCGGCGGTCGCCATCCGGATCGCGTCGAGGGTGACTTCGGCCGGAATCCGCCGCGGCACCGCCCGGGAGAAGTTTCGCACGTCGAGCCGGTTGGTGTCGTTGGTCTGCCAGCCCGCCTGGTAGGTGCGGCTGGTGACGATCGTCCGATGCAGCCACTGGAGGTCGAAGTCGTGCCGGCGAAACTCGCCGGCGAGGTGGTCGAGCAGGGCCTCGTTGCTCGGGGGATTGGCGAGGCTCAGGTCGTCGGGCGGCTCGACGATCCCGACGTTGAAGTAGGCCGCCCAGACGCGGTTGACGATCGCCCGGGCGAAGTAGGGGTTCTCCTCGTCCCGCATCCAGTCCATCAGCACCTCCCGCGGGTCCGCCAGCTGGTCGATGCGATGCTCGTCGCCGCCGAGGACCGTGGCGGTGCGGCCGGTGACGATTTTTCCGGGCTTCCGCGGCTTCTCCTTCCCCTTGGCCGGCCGGGCCGACGCGGGCTTGGACGGGGCGACCACGAACGTCTCCCGGTAGGGCACGGTGCTGCCCTCCTTGAGCAGCCTCACGATCTCCTTGTCGCGGTCGTTGCCCCGGCGCGTGGGATCGACGCCGAGCTTCTCGAGCATCGCCGCGATCTCCCGCTTCGAGTCGGGCGTCTCGCCGTGGCGGACCCGGGTGAAGAAGTTCTGGAAGCGGGCGAAGTCGTCCTTCGTCCACTGATCGAAGGGATGCTTGTGGCACTCGGCGCACTGGATCCTCACGCCGAGGAACGTGTAGGCGAAGCCCAGGGCCCGCTCCTGCGGCGTCTGGAAGGCCCGCCGGCTCCAGTAGTAGGGCAGGTAGGGCTGCTCGGCGAACGCCGTGGCGAAGCCGGCCCGATGGTAGTCGCTCATCCGCTCGCAGTAGGCCTCGTACGACTCGTCGTCGAGCCGGCTGCGGGCCAGCACGATCCCCTCCACGATCTCGTCGTAGGGCACGTTGGCCGCGATCCTCGTCCGCAGCCACTCGTACCAGGCGGCGGTGGCCACGGGGCGGTTGTCGGGACCGTTGTTCTGGTTGCGCTCCGGGTTGTTGCCCGTCCAGTCGCAGAATTTCGTGGCCCACCAGGCGGCATAGCCGGGCGAGGCGAGCAGCTCGTCGACCTTGCGGTCACGCTTGTCAACGCGCGTGTCGGCCAGGAAGGCCTCCACCTCGGCGGCAGTCGGCAGCGTGCCGGTGAGGTCGAGCGAGACCCGGCGGAGAAACTCCGCGTCGGTGCACAGGTCGCCGGGCACGATCCCGAGCTTCCGCAGCTTGCCCACGACGAGTTCGTCGAGCCGCGTTGGCGTGGGTACCGCGGGATAGGAATCGCCGGCGAGCTTCGAGACGGGGAACAGCACCGGCACGGGCACCACGCCGTTGTCGTAGAAGGCGACCACGTGGGTGTCGCCCGGACCGGCGGCCGTCACGAGCCCCGTCTCGTCGATCGTGGCCACCTGGTCGTCGTTCGACTGGAATCGGCACAGCGGCGTGACGTCCTCCCGGGTGCCGTCGCTCCAGACGGCGACGGCCTTGAGCCGCCACGAGTCGCCCGCCCTGGTCGCCGGGATCTCCCGCGGCTCCACGTCGAGCCGATCGAAACTCGGGTCGGCGACGGCCGACGGTTCGGCCCCCTTCGAGATCCACTCGAGCAGCACGCGGTGCTGCCACGATCCGCGGTCGAACCGCTTGCCCCCGTTGTGCGGCTCCTCCTCGAGCGGCTTCGTGAGGATCAGGCTCGTGGCCGGCTCGGCGAGGTTCGTGCGGGGCTCGTCGCCGCCCATCAGATTGGCGTGGTCGGTGGTGAAGTCGTAGCCGAAGAGCGACAGCATGAAGCCCCCCTGCCCCTGGAACGAGCCGTGGCAGGCGCGGCCGTTGCAGCCGAGGCGGCCGAGCAGCGGCACCACGTGGCGGCGAAAGTCGGGCTTCTCGGCGAGCGCCGCGAGCTCCGCGGCGAACCGCTCGTCGATCGGGGACACGATCTCCGCGGCGCCGGCCGCAAGCGTGGCCGTGAGGATGGCCAGCAGCGTGAGAGACCGAAGCGTCATGGACATCGGCGGAGTCTCCTCGACGGGATTATTCTCCCGGGCCCGCCGGGGTGTGGCCAGATGTCCGCCCACGGGCCGGAAAGTCGGCTCCAGCCCGGAAAAATCCGGCTGGCCCAGACCGACCCTCCCCGGCACAATCCCGCCCCCCTTTCGCTCCCGGGCCCCGCGGCCCCCAGCACCAACCCGCCCCGATGGCCGCTCGCCCAGAACCGCGCCCAGAACCCCGGCTCGGCATCGCCGCGATCGCGGTCCACGAGCCCGCCTGGCGGCTCGACAACGCCTGGTTCGGCGACACGATGCCGCGGAAGTTCGCCCACCACACGGGCATCGAGTCGCGGGGGATCTCGCCCGTGGACGAGGTGACGATGGGGCTGGCGGCCGTCCGCACGCTCCAGAAGCAGACGGGCTGCTCACTCGCCGACTGCCGGGGCATCATGTTCGTCTCCCCGTCATTCATCCCGCCCTCGGTGGCGCTGCGGCATCTCGACCCCGAAGCCGCGGCGGCCGAACGGCCGGGGGCGGCCGCACGGAGGCTGGTGGCGAGGCTCGGGCTCACCACCTGCCGGGCCGTGGGCATCAACTGGTTTTGCTGCGGTTACAGCCGGGCGATGGAACTCGTGCACCGCCGCTGGGCGCCCCGCCTGGCCTTGCGGCGCAACGAGTACGTGCTCGTGGTGGTCGCGACGCGGATCAGCCGGATTACGGATTACAGCTGCGGCCAGACCGCCGGGCTGTTCGGCGACATGGCATCCGCCACGCTCGTGACCACCGCGGCCAACCGCCGCCATCCGGTGCACTTCGGGATCCTGCACGCCCGGGCTGAGAAGCTGCCGACCGCCCGCCCCGCCTTCGACTTCCACGTTCGGCGGGACGTGCCGTTGCCGGCGGCGCGGGGCGGCCGCGAGCAGGCGGCCGAGCGGCTCGTCTACTCGCTCGACGGTATGGCGATCGCGGAGCTCGCCCCGCGGGCGATGGCGGCTGCGACCGCCTCGTCGCTGACGGCTGCGGGGCTCACGGCCGCCGACGTCGACTTCGTGGTGCCCCATCAGGCCGGCACCGGGATCGTGCGGTTCACGGGCATGCAGCTCGACTCGCTCGGCGTCCACGGCGAACTGGTCAACGGCCTCGTGGCCAAGACCGGCAACGTCAGCGCCTGCTCGGTGCCCCACGCGCTCGCCCACGCCTGGCCGCGGCTCAAGGGCGTGGTGGCCTGCCCGACCGCGGCGGTCGGCAGCCCGGGGCGGCCGGAGGTGCTACAGGGCTGCGTGCTGCTCGAGGCGACGCCGCTCCACGAGCGAAAGCCGGGAGTCGCTGCCTGAATCGCGTTGCCGGCGGGCACGCGGTTTGCCGGGCCGTCAGACGCCCGCCCGCGTCGGCAGGCTGATCGTGATCGCGGAGACCGTGACTTCACCGGTCGCAAGCGACGTGAATCCCGGCCCGAAGCCCGAGAGCAGCAGCCGGAGGGTCGCGGGGGAGCTTCCGCCGTTGCTGGTGACGATGTCCGCCAGCGGCAGGGTCACCGTCCGCGTGGTGCCATCGAGCGTCACCGGGATCGGGGTGACGGCGTTGCCGATCACCGCGCCGGTGGCGTCGTCCATGATCCGCGCATACAACGCCCGTCCGGTGCCCTGCCCGCTGTAGGTGAAACTGAGGCTCGGCGCGCCCACGACCTGCTGGCCCGCAGGCAGCGTGATCGGGACACCGAGCGCGATGCCGGTGAAGGAAGCAGGCGTCAGCGAGAGCGTGCCGCCGGCCCCGGTGGCCGTGATCGGGGTGGGCTCGTTGAATCCGGCCTCGAACGGCAGCTGGGCCGCCGCTGACGGGACGCCGGCAGCGTCGAAGTACGTGAAGGTGGGGAAGGCGGAGTCCGGAATCGGAACGCCCGTGACGTATTTCTGCAGCCACAGGAGCGCGGCCTGGCTCACGACCGTGCTCTCGGTGGTCGTGAGCTGATCGCCGGCGCCGTACCAGATCATCTTGACCGGCGTGCCGTAGGGATTGGCGAGGATTCGCTCCGCATTGTCCAGCGACTGCCGGAGCGGAAAGAGCGCGTTGCCGATCGACTGGGTCAGCAGGGTGGGGGCCTGCAAACCGTTGAGCAGCGACGTCGGGCCAGAACTTGTCAGGGTGGCCTGCGAGGTGGCCGACAGCCAGCCGGTGGTGATGCCCTCCGCGAGGGCGGCGCGGAGGTTGGCGTTCACGCGGGCGCCCGAGGCATCCAGCGACGACAGGAGCTGCGCGGCGGCGACGCTCCGGAAGGACCAATTCGGATAGAGGGATGCTTCGAGCGAGTTCCAGGCATTGTCGGGCACGATCGCGTCGATCCGCGGGTCGGTGCTGGCGGCGACGAGCTGGATGCCGCCGCCGTAGGATCCGCCCACCATGCCGACCGCCGGATCGAGGGGCCCGTTGAGTTGCGCCGGGGTTTCCGAGGCGACCCAGTCGAGGATCGCGGACACGTCCCGGCCCTCGTAAAACGGGTTGTTGAGCTGCAGGGTGCCGCCAGAGGCGAACTCGCCCCGCGGATCCCAGGTGACGACGTTGAAGCCGCCGCCCCGGAGTTGCGAGACGCCGAGCGTCGCCGCGGCCACAGGCCAGTCACTGCCGCGAACGCCCACGGTCGAATAGGGGTTGGTGTCGCCCGGAGCCCCCAGTCCGGGGCCGTTGAGCACGGTCGGTGCGGTGGCCCCGGCCGCCAACCCCGCCGCCGGAAAGAAGTTGGTGCTGATCAGGGTGCCGTCGAAGGACGGCGTCATCGTGGTGAAGGCCAGCGGCACGAGGCCTGGAGCCAACGCGGCGACGTCCACCGGGACGGTGGCCACGGCGGAGTCGCCGATCAGCGGGGCCAGGAGGTCGCCCACGTGCGGCGTGTCCTGCAGCAGTTCGAGCACCGGTGCGGCGACCGCGCCGATGAGCGGGATGCCCTGCAGGTAGCGACTGAACTCCGTGACTTCGCCGACCCGCACGTCGAACGTCTCGACGCCCTTCGTTCCGCCGGCGTCGAGCCAGGTCGCGTAGGGAAGGATCGTGAAGCTCTGTGGATCGGTCGACGCCACGGTCACGGGCACCCCACCCCGATCGAGCTTGCCGCCGGCGCTGCTCCTCACGAAGCGGTAACTCAACTGCTGATTGGTCGCACTCGTGGCGTTCAGGGCGCCCTGTACGACGCCGTCCACGAGGCCCACCGTCGGCACGACGCTCACGCCGGGATTGGACGGCCGCGTGCCGCCGGAAGTCACGAAGCCGGGCCCGAACAGCCACGCGCCCGCGGGGGACGTCAGGTCGCCGGTCTGGGCGAGCGGCGGCGCGGCCACGGCGACGGGGCCGCCGACGTCCCGCAGGGCGATGGTGAACGAGACGTCGCCGGCCGAGGCGGTGATCCGGCTGATCAAGCCGCGGGCGTCCACCCAGACATCGACCTGACCATCACCGCCCGGGATCGCAGCCCAGGCGAGCGGCGCCTCGAACGTGTCGAATAGGGGCAGGAGCGACGTGAACGTCAGCCGGTCGATGCCGGCGCGGTAGTGCGTGCCATCGGCATCGCTGCCAAGCTGCGTGACGCCGCCCGGGAACTCGAGGGCGGAGAGCATCTTCCCCGGCGCGAGCCCCGCGAGCAGACCGATCACCGCACGCACCGGCACCTGCTCGCCCTGCGTGGCGGCGTCGAGCTTCACCCAGGCATTCCCGGGTGCGCCCAGTTCGCGGCGGGCGAAGACGTAAAACTGGGACCCGATCTGGCGGAACTCCGTCGACTTTCCGCCGGCCTGCACGGCGACGTCGAGCAGGTCGCGGGCCAGGTCGACACGGCCGGTCGAGGTCGTCGTCACGCCGTTCACCGTGACCGAAAGATCGAACCCAAATCGTCCGGCGTTCTCCGTTCGCGTGGCGGCGAGGCCGGGGGCCGTCAACGGCACGGCCAGGCCCGGCGCCGCCGGCAGCCTGAGCCTTTGGCCGGCCACGACCGGAGCGGCGTTGGCATTGCCCAGGAGATTGCGGCTGATCTGGTTCCCCCGGGCGACCGAGCCGGCACTGTCTCCGACCGCGCGGATGCCGAAGCCGCCGTTGGACGCGATCACGTTGCCCGTGGCCAGCGTGCCGAAGGTGAGCCGCTGGGCGGATCGCAGCGCGACACCGTCGCCCGTGTTGCCGCTGAACACGTTGCCCGCGATGACGGTGCCCCGGTAGGAGCCGGGACCGACCCTCAGGCCGATGCCATTGCCGGTGCTCGAGAGGTTCGTGAGCCGCGATCCCACAAGTTCGCCCACGAGGTGCACGCCGCTGCCGCTGAAGCCCGTGATCGTGCGGGCGTTGCCGGGTGCCATGGGCGAAAAGACGACGTTCCCCACGCCCGCACCGATGACGAGGCCGCTCGTGCCAGGGGCCGTGCCGGTGCCGTCGAGGTGGAGCGAGTCGTCGACGGCCACGCTGCGGGCCGCGGCGACCGTGAGCCCCTTGAGCGGTATGGTGCCGCCGATCGCCCCGGCAAACCTCACGGCGGCTCCGGCGGAGAGCGTGAGCCGGCTCGCACCGTCGACGGTGGAGGCGAAGGCGATGTCACCCCCGGCCCTCAGCCGGGGATTGCCGGCGACCTGCACGGTTCCCACGTAGGACTGGGAGCCCAACGGGGTGGTCACGGCGGCCCCGATCAGGATGCCGTGGTCGACTCCGGCGGCGGGCGCCGTCAGCCACACGCCGCCGGCACCCTTCGAGGCGACGGGCGCGGCGACGTGGATCACGTCCGCGACCCCGGCACCCGTGTCGATGCTCAGGCTCTGTGCGGCGGCACCGCGGGTGACCGAGCGGAGGTTGACGCCGCCTGGCCCGATCGTGATCGAATCCGTGCCGCTGCCACCCACGATCCGAATACCGTTGAAAGACTGGAACCGCTTGAGATCGACCACGATCGTGTCGCTGGCCGAATCGACCGTGACTCCCGGTATGGCGACCGGCATCGAGAGGACGCCAGCCGCATTGTGCCGAGCCGCGGTGACCGTCAGGGACCCGGCTGCCGCGTTGTAGGAGGTGTGCAGGTCGGTAATCTGCACCCCGGCGTCATCGAGCGACAGGAGGAGCGCTCCGCCCATGCGGCTGACGACGATGTCATCAGCCGCGAGCATCGCCCGCGGTTCGAGGACGTCGAACCCGGGCAGAGAGGCGTGGGGGGCGCGGCAGCCGGCGGCGGTGCGAGCGGATCCCCCACGGCGACGGCCCGGCCGGCGCCGGGCTGCCGAGGAACCTCGGGCAAAAACCAAATTCAAGAGAGCCCCGGGCCGGCTGGAACGGGTCATGAACTGTCCTGTGAAGTGATGGCGATCGGACGGCGGCTGGCCCGAGTGGACGACTTCCAAACCCTACCATTCCAGAGCGCGGACGCAACGTTTCTGCCGCCCGAGGAGGCCGGATTCGGCGCGTGCCGGTCGTACGGGCTGGCACGGCAACAAACCGAAGAAACCGGCCGATTTCTTGACTCGTCCTGCTGGGAGACGTATCCCATGACGAAGGGAACTGTGTGGCCGTGAACTGATTCCTGGAGTCGCCCATGCCGATGCCTCTCTTCTCGCGGCCGTCTTCGGTCCGGCGGTCTCGATCCCTCCCGGGCCGTCGCCGGCCGTCGGCATCTCGCCCCACGGTCGATCTCCGGCCGGCGCTCGCGGCCGAAAGACTCGAGTCGCGGGCCCTGCTCGCGGTGACCGCCACTCTCTCTGGCGGCGACCTGCTCATCTCGTCCACCGCGGCTGGCGACGTCTACGCCGAGATCGCGAGCGACGGCACGACCTACACCGTCTCGGGCACCGGGCTTGCGGCCACGCAGTTTCCGATCGCGAGCGTCACCGGCAAGATCGCCGTCGGCGACCCCGCCGGGATCGACGGCCAGACGTTCCGGGTGGGCGAGGGTCAGCCACTCGCCAACCCGCTCCAGGTGACCGCCAGCATCGAGACGACCGAACTGCGCGCGGGCATCAATGCGACCAAGAACGGCAACGTCTCCATCCTCTCGCCCAGCGTAATCATCGATTCGGCATCCGCTGTTTCCGTGTCCACGTCGGCGACCAACGCGAACATAACGCTCTCCGGGGCGGTGACGCTCCGCAACGACCTATCCTTGGCGAGCGGATGGGGCACGATCACGCTCGGATCGGTCGCCGGCTCATCGTCCCAGGGGCTCCTCCTTGGTGACCTGAACCAGTCAGGGCAGGTGACGATCATAGGCAACGTGTCGCTGCCCAATGGCTTGATGATCACGGCCGCAGCGGCCTTCGGGATCTACCTCGAGGGCGCCACCAACTCCGTCGCGATCACGCAGTTCGGCAACACGGGAAGCCTGCGGATCGGGCAGGCCGGGGGCACGAGCACGTTTCACAGTGGTCTCACGGCCACCGCGCCGGCCGTCGTGACGCTCGCCGGCGTGGTTGAGACCGTGGACGCCCCGCTGAGGCTCGGCTTTGTCGCCCTCAGGGCCGACACCACGCTCCGCTCGGGCAGCGGCACGATCCTGACCGGGGACATCAGCGACGTATCGGCGTCCCGCACGCTCACCCTCGGCAGCCTCACGCAGACGGGCGAGATCACGCTCGGGGGCAGCGTGTCGATCGACGACCTCGAGACCGCCGCGGGCGACTTCGGCGTGGTCTTGGGCGGCTCCACGAACGTCTTCGACCAGCAGGTGACCTTCACGAACACGAAATACGTCGCCTTCGGCGACGACACGAACGACGTGAGCCGGTTCGTCGGGGGCGTGACGGCCACCGGACAAACCGCCGGCACCTACCTGATCGGCACGGTGCGGACCGCCGGCGGCGCGATCGATCTCGGTGGCGCGTACCTCACCGGAGCGACCACGCTCGACACGTCGGACGCGGCGACGGTTGCGGGCGGCGCCCCGATCACGCTTCGCGATGGCGTCAGGCTCGCGAGCCATGTCCTGACGACGATCGGCGGTGTCGGGGCGGCCGCATCGCCGACGCTTCTCCTCGGGACCGGAACCTTTGGTAGCGGCACGACGAAGACGGGTTCACTCGATGTTCAGGCTGGATCCCTCTCCATCGGCGACGGCGCAACGTCGGTGGCCGCGCTCACGGTGGCCAACGACACGAAGATCCGGGTCGCCGCGGGCAGCCTGACCGTCAGCGCGGGCTCGACGATCGACGCCGCTGGGAAGTCGCTCACCCTGCTCGCCGACGACATCACGATCGCCTCGGCCGCCGGTTCGATCGACGCGGGCCGCCTGATCGTCGCCCCTGTCACCGCGGGCCGCGACGTGTTTCTCGCCGCGACGGGCACGGGGCTCGTGCTCGACGCGACCGAACTCCAGGCCCTCGACGCCGACACGATCCAGATCGGCCAAGCGGGGTATTCCGGCCGCGTCACCCTCGGCACGCTCACGCTCGCCGACACGTCACTCGCGATCGTCGCCGATGGCACCGGGGGCGGCGTCACGCTCGACGGTCCCTTCACGGCCACCGGTTCGGTCCCGGGCGGCATGGTGCTCGAGATCACGGGCTCGGGCGCGGGCACCGTACTCAACGGCAACATTACCTCGACCGGCTCCGTGTTCATCGACGACGCCGTCGAGCTTGCCGCGGCCGTGACGATCGACACCTCGGGCGGCGATGGCGATGTGTATCTCACGGGGGGCCCAGCCGGCATCTGGTCGAGCAAGGGCGAGGCGAACGATCTCGTGGTCCGGGCCGGGGCGGGCAGCGTGATTCTCGCCTCGTTGAACGGCCTCAATGACCGTGGCGGTCAGGCGGACCTCGTGCGCAATGTCACGGCGACCGGCGGCACGATCCTCCTCGGCAGCGGCAACGTGATCGCGGGCGGGCTGTCGCTCGGGGCGCCGCACGTCACGCTGGGCGCCGTGGTGCGGGCCGCGGGTCCGATCAGCATCGATGACGGCGCGGGGGGCGATGCGGAAGTCGTCGTCTTGAGCAACACCGTCCTGGATGCGACCCAGGAGGGCCAGTTCCCCGCCGGCAACGCGGTCACGATCCGCGGGACCGTGACGGCGCTCGAGGCCAACAATTATCTGTTCAGCCTCAAGGCGGGCACCATCGGCGACGTGCTGGTCACCGGCAGGATCGGCTTCGTGGGTACGGGGCAGGCCCTGGGGACGGTCACCATCACGGGCAACGACGTCACCGTGGCGGCGATCGACGGCGTGGGCCAGGGTCTGCTTCTCGAGGCCGTGGACGGAATGGGCGGCGCCGATCCCGGCTCCGTCACGCTGACGGGCACGATCTACAAGGCAACGACGTCACTCGCGATCATGGTCGGAAGCCGCGACCAAGTGACAAACGCGTTGGGCAGCCCGGCGAACCGGATCACGCTCGCCGGCGGGGCGACCGGGACGACCACGTCGTTCGTGTCCGGCGGATTCGACGCGGAGTTCAGCGGCAACATCGACCTCGCCGGCCGCAACATGTCGGTCGACACGACCAACGGCGGCACCGCGACCCGCAGCGGCCTCATCTGGATCTACGACGCCGTCGACGGGGCGGGCACGCTCACGCTCGACGCCGGGTCGGGGGGCAACATCCTCGTCAACCATCTCACCGGGGCGACGGGTGGCACGACGCCGCTGACGGGCGTCACCGTCACCAACGGCAGCGAGGTGGGATTCTTCGGAGACGTGAAGGCCGGCACGGTGCGGCTCGTCGACGCGAGCGACGTGGTGGTGTTCGCGGGCGTCCTCGACATCACCGGTGGGCTCGTCACCGAGGCCCAGCCCTATGACCTGCGTTTCTTCGGCGGCAACTCGGGTTCGAGCCGGATCGCCGGCGTGACCACGTTCCAAAACACGGGCCTCCTTGCCTTCGGCAACCAAGGGCCGCCGGACGTGTTCACGTTCGTGGGCGGCCTGGTGGCCACGGCACCGTCGGAGGTCCGGTTGGTTGCCAGCGTCCTCGCCGACTCGGGCTCGATCGCGATGGGCGACGCCGACACCGACGTCACCGTGCTTGCCGCCACGATCGGTGGTGCCGCCACGTCGATCACGCTCGCCGACGTGGTTTTGGACGCCAACGGCGGGCTCATCCTCGGCACGGGGCTCCCCAACACGATTCGGGTCGGTTCGGTCAGCGGCACGACCGCGGGCTTCGCCGATGCCCTGACCATCGACACCACGGGCAGCGTGACCATCACCGGGAGCGTGGGCTCCGGCCTCGACCGGCTGATCGTCACGAAGTCGGGCGGCACGACCTTCGAGGCGGCGGTGAACGTGGGCGACGTCACCCTCACCGACACGACCGGCACGATCACGTTCCAGGATGACCTCACGGCGACGACGCTGGTCACCGCCGCCAACGGCTACACGGTCGCGTTCCAGGGGGCAGCCACGACGGTCACCGGAAACACGTCGTTCCTCAACACCGGATGGGTTTGGTTCGGCAACGACGTGGGCGATGTATCGATGTTCACGGCCGGGCTCTCCACGAGCGCGGGGCCAATCAACACGGTGCTTGCGGGCACGCTGGCGTCGGGCGGGACCGCATTTTTGGGCGAGACCACGCTGGTCACGAACGTGACCTTCAGCGGCCCCGAGATCAGGGTCGGCGGTGCGCTTACCGGCGGCAGCTTCGGGCTGACGACCTCCGATCCTCTTTCGGCGGAGGGGGGCGATGCGGCGTTCGGCGACGCGGTGACGGTGGGGTATCTCAGTATCTTCGGCACGACGGACATCTCGACGTCGTCGATCACGACCGTCGGCGACCAGACCTACCTCAAGGCTGTGACAATTTCCACGGCGAGCACCGTGCTGCGGGGTGCCGGGGCCACGTTCGGCGGCATCGTCAGTGGCTTCCCGAGCGGCCTGGAACTCGACTTCGACGACGGAGCCTCGCTGCCGCAGGCAACCATGCCGGCGACCATGATCGGCCCGTTCAGAGTGAGTGACGGGATTGTCAGCGGCAGCGCCGTGGTCGGCAGTGTTACGCTCACGGCGGCCGCCACCCTGCAGGTGAACGCCACCGGCACCCAGCCGGGAAGCGGCTACGGCCAGGTTTCCGTGCTCTTGGGCGGCACGGTCGTCCTCGGCTCGGCGGCGCTCTCCGTGACGGGTTCGTCGCCGCTGCCGCTCGGCTCCATCCTCACGATCATCGACAACGGCGGGTCGGCTGCCGTGAGTGGCACCTTCGCCGGGTTGCCCGAAGGCGCGCTCGTCGACACGCCAGCGGGCGTGATGCGGGTGTCCTACACCGGCGGCGACGGCAACGACGTGACGCTGGAGGCGGTGACGCGGGGCAACGTCGTGAGCATGGAGGACGACAGACTCCTGCTCCGGCTCGCCGGCTCGGGCACCACGATCCACAATCTCTCGACGCAGTACTTGCCTGCGACCCGCAGGCTCGTGCTCACCGTGGCCGCCGACCGGCCGCTCAGCGGCGGAGGCACGGGCCTCGTGGTCAACCCGCGGGCCGGCACGGTGACGGTCAACCTGGCACAACTGCCCCAGTTCAGTGGCATCGTCGTGGTCGGTACGGGGGCGACGGACCGGATCACGCTCGGGCCGCAGGGAGTCAATCTCGCCGCGCTCACCGCGGGCGCGGCGGGCCAAGGTTTCGCGATCAGCACCGGCATGGGTGCCGACCTGGTCACGGTGGGGACCCCCGTCCGCACGAAGGGCGCCGACGGAGGGTTCATCGTCTCCGCGTCCGCCATCAACCTCTGGGCGGCCATCAATACCGGGCTCGGCCTGCAGCGATACCTCGGCCAGACGAGGCTCGTGGGCGACACGAGCCTCACCGCCGGGTCGATCACATTCGACACGAAGGTGGACGGGGCCCGCCGGCTCACGCTCAATGCCTCGGGAAGGATTACCTTCGGCGACTCGATCGGCGGAGCGACGCCGCTCAAGGGCATCACGATCCAGCGGGCCCAGTCCGTGGAGTCATACGGGGGCCTGCGGCTCGATGGCCGGGGCCTCGGCCCGACGGCCAACGGCCTCGTGATCGGCCGCGGCGTCGGCAACGTGATGATCGCCACCGACGACCCCTCCCTGCGGCCCTGCTCGATTCGTGGCTTCGGCGGCAGCGGCATTCTCTTCCAGGGCGGATCCAGCGGCACGGCCATCGGAAGGGTCACCCTCGCGGGCAACGGGCAGGGCATCACCATCCTGCCCGGCGACTACACGGGCACGGCGGTAGTTGCCAACACGATTGTCGGAAGCAAGCGGGCCGGGATCGGCCTCGACGGGGCTGTGAACGTGACGATCGGCGGCGGCGCTGCCGGCTTGGGAAACCTGATCCAGGGCGGGGCCGTCCCGCGGCTCTCCGGCAAGGGCATCGTGGCCAAGGGAGTCCTCACCGGCACGCGGGTCATCGGCAACACGATCGAGCGGAACAACGGCGGCATCGTGATGCAGGATGCCAGAGGGCTCACGGTCGGCGGTGTGGGTCAGGCCAACACGATCACCGGCAACGTCGCCTGGGGCCTCGTGGCCGCGGGGAACTGCACGGGCTCGGTGCTCGACGCCAACCTGATCTCGGGCAACGCGCCGGGCGACGTGAACGTCGGCCGGGCCCGCGGGCTGGTCGTCGTCCCGCCGGCCTGAGGCAGTCGTTCGGGTCGACGTCCCTCTCGCGGTGCCGCGGTCATTCCAGGGCGCATCGGCCGGGTGGTCCTTACGCGGCACGATCGCTTCCACCACGGCGGCACTGAATGCACTGACGATCGGCACCGTCACGCCGACCGTGCGGCCATGGGCATGCACAGCCAACTCAGGCAAAAAGCTTCGCCGCGTCGAAGCGAAACGCGCACTCGCCGCACATGGCGACCGTCAGCGGCTCGCCCTCCAGCGACGCCAGCCGGTCCTCGTACTGACGGTGCTCGCCAAGGGCGAGGGCCTGCATCCGGTTGGCATCCGGATCGATGACGAAATACCAACTCACGCCCTGCTCGCGGTAAAGCTCGCGTTTGAATTCCAAGTCTCGGTCGCGGGTGGCTTCCGACAGCACTTCAACCACGAGAGCCGGCACCCGCTCGACGTGTCGGGCCGGCTCCGGTCCGCAAACCACGATCACGTCGGGCCGCAGGACCGTGTCGCGAGCAACGATCCAATCAATCTCCACGAGTACCGTTGCCTCGCAGGCTGCCGCGTCGATGCCTGTCTGCAGCGCGGCGACGGTTCGGGCCAGGAGTTTGGCATGCCGACCAAACGGACTCGGCGACATCGCGACGGCGAACCCCCCCCACAATTCCCACCGTCCCTCCCAGTGGCGATAATCTTCGACGGTGTAATGCGGCTGGTAGCGGCGCGCGGTGCTCATGGTCGTATTCTAACTGGCCACCCGTACGACACAGAAACGTGCACTTTCTCCAATCGTGTGTGGAGTTGTGGGATGCGGCATGCACACCAGAACCGGCTGGCGTCGAGTTCCGGGCCCGCTCGCGGGTTCGTCAGACGCGCGACTGCAGCCGTGCGCTGGCCGGAACGGTGATGACGAGATCCGCGAAATCGCGGCTCGTCACCCTGGCCGACGCCTCGACGCCGATGGCCAGCCGACCGCCCGCCAGGGCGAAGGCCCGGAACCGCGGCTGATGCTGGGCCCCCGCGGGCGGCCTCTGGTAGGTCGTCACCGCGGTCGTCGGATCACCGCCGACGGTGATCACGATCCCGTAGGCCGTGCCGGGATCCCAACCCGTGACGGAGACGCCCCGCATCTGGCCCGCCGCCGGCAGCCGGGAGCCCTCGAACATGAGCCCCGACGATCTGGCCGCCTGCAGGGCGGCGGCGGCGTAGCCGGCATCGCTCGGCAGGAGCCCGCCGACGCTGCCGGACCGGGCGTCTGCCACCGCGTAGAACCCGACCGCGACGTTCGACGTGCCGAGTCGCCCGATCGTGGCGGCCAGCTCGGAGCGCTGCCCGCCCTGCGTCTGGCCCACCGCCGGCACCATGAAACTGACCGTCCAGGTCTTGCCGAGATAGGGCAGGAGGGCTGGGCTCCCACGGTCACCGAGCACGTTCCTCGGCGCCAGTGAGAACTCGGCCGTCACCGTGTTTCCAACCTGCGAAAGCCACGTCAGCGAAAGCGCCCTCTTGGAGGCGGGCGTGTTGGGATCGGCCGGGTCGGCAGGGAGCCTCGCCAGCGGGACGATCTCCACCGGCGACGCGCCTGCCTCCACGTCGATCACGAAAGCCCCGCCCTGCTGCCTTCCCAGCGCCGACCACCAGGCCGAGGTTCGGCCCGCGAGGGCCGCATCGATCGCCGCCGCCGAGAGCGCTCCCGGCGCCGCGGGACCGACGCTGAAATACTCCACCGTTCGCGGGCCGGGACCGTCCGGATCGAGGCCGACTTCGATCGTGCCGCCGACGGTGTCGGTCCGCACGCCGGAGACCAGCGTGTCGCCGGCAAACACCAGCGGCCTGGTGACATCGGCCTGGCGACCGACCGTCACGAGCGGCGATTCCGGCGGCGTGACCACGGCCCGGCTCGCGGCCCCGCCGAACGAACCGAGACTGTTGGGGCGAGTCATCCCGGCGAGGCTCGCGCCGAGGCGATTGCCGGTGATCTCGAGGTTGGGGGTGAGGCTCGAGATCGCGAAGCTGCTCGAGCCACCAAGGGCCAGACCGATCACCTGACTGCCGGTTGCCGCCGCGGCGAACCGCAGGCCGGCCTGACCGGCAAAGGCGATCGCCACCCGGGGCTCGGCGGCGAACCGCGGCCCGAAGGGGTTGGTGACGGCGGCTCGGCCGTCGATCGAAACCGGCACGCGGATCAGCGGCAGCGCCGACGAGAGCCGAATCGTGCCCTCCACGGCGAACGTGATCTGCCGGTACCGTCCGGCGGCGTTGGCCTGGGTGAGCGCGGCCCGCAGCGACCCGGGACCGGCATCGGCGAGATTCGTCACCACCAGCCGGGCCGCCGGCGGCACCGACTGCACCGCCGACACGTGCTCGCTGGCGCTGTAGTAGATCGGCAGCGAGCGGACCTGGTCGTCGAGCTGCTTCATCGTGCCCCCGGCCGGCGGCTCGATGTATTGCAGCACGCCGTCGTTGGTGTTGCCGAAGATCCCGAGATCCTTGAGCGTGGCCACCTGGTTGGGGGTCGGCGCCTTCAGGTAGATGAATGTGTTGCGGCCCACTGGCGACAGATACTTGTAGGCGGGAGTCGTCTTGAGCCCGGTCATGTCGGACACGGTGAGCGAGGCGTCGCTGAGCCGGCCGAATGCCCAGCGGGAGTAGCCGGAGGCGACGTTCATCATCGACGTCGCGATCGGGCTCTTCGCCGGCGTGTCGACGCCGACGGCCAGCACGTTGCCGAAGCGGTCGATCATCGCCAGCGAGTTCTTCGATCCGGGGGCATTCTGCATGGCCGTCTGCAGCAGGTCATAGAGCGCGTCGGTGGGCCGGTAGTACACCTTCGTGGCCAGGTCATCCGCCTCGATGCCGAGCGACAGGAGTTCGTCATTGGGCATGACATTGGCCTGCGGCAACTTGACGGAGAGCGCCCCGGGCCAGGCAGCCACGAGTTGCTCGCGGATCGCCACGGCTTCGGAGGGGGTGCCACCGGCGGGTGCGATGTCCAAGAGATCTTCAGGCCGCTGGCGATGACTACGGATATCGTCCACGTTCGAGACGCTGTTCTTGAAGACGGTGAAATTGTCGTCGTAGACGCCTTCCGAGATCGTCTGGCCGCGGTAGATGACGTTCGGGCCGCCGATGTAGTTCGCCCGCAGATCGACGCCGGTCACCGTGTAGTAGCCGAAGTTGTTTTGGAGCGCCGCCCGGACCGCGGGCGGGACGTGGGCGAACTCTCCCGTAGACGCCCAGTTGACGCCGCCGCCCGAGTCGTCCGGTGCGACCACCGCGACGTTGAAGCCGGCCGTGAGCAGCGTGCCCGCACACATCGCGCAGGGGTCGAGCGACGTGACGACCGTCAGCTGCCCGGGCGAGGGGAGGTAGCCGAGCTGCTGCCTGATCTGGGCACGATTGTCGAAATACCAGCCGACGAGCTGCGTTTCACCGTGATTCGTGGGGTCGCTCGGGAAAAACCAGTTCTGGGTCGGATTGTCTGAACTGGGCTCCCTGAGCTTGCCGTTCACGCGGTTGCCGTAGGCGTGGATGATGCGGCCGGTCGCGTTTTCCACGATCGCGCCGCCGACACCGTATGACTGCCCCTCCTCGCCCGCCGCGATCCCGGCCTGCCGGTGCACTTCGCGGGCAGCCTCCTCGGCAGACCGCAGCCGCGTCGGCGTGGCGGAGACCGTGGCGACCGAGGTCGTCTGCGGCGATAGCGTCGCCACTTCGGCGGTCGCCGACACGGACGTCATGGCGTCGGCGAGCCCGGGCACGCACGCCGGGCAGGTGCAGCCGGCGGTCGAGGGACTGGCCGACATCAACCGGCGAACCTCCAGCCGCTCCTGCGGCCGCCCGATCGAACTGCACCGCGGGCGCCGGGAGCGGCGTTCGCAGGCGACGGGCGAGCAGAGCACGTTGAAAAGCCTGGCCTTCACGACGGTGGTTCCATGGGACTGAGGCGGTCTGGCAACGACCGCCGCAGAGGGCGAGAGGGTGCTACTGACATGCCATTCGATAGTCTTACCTCCAGTTTTAGCCCAGGTCACGAAATCGTCGTGTCGGCGGTGAAAGTGGCTGTCGCGGCAGGGTCACGGGCGGTGCCCGGCGGTGTACGATCCCCGCCATGCAGATATCCCCGCGGCAGCATCCCCCCCAGACGGTCCGGGCCCTGGCGGAACTCTCCCGCCGGCTCGAGGGGGAACTCCGCACCGACGACGTCGCCCGGGCGATCTATTCCACAGACGCCTCGGAGTATCAGGAGCGGCCGCTGGCGGTGGCGCTCCCGAGGACCGAGGCCGACGTTCGCACCCTCGTCCGCTTCGCGGCGGCCCAACGGGTGCCGCTCGTACCCCGAGGGGCGGGCACGTCGCTCGCCGGACAGGTCGTCGGGGGCGGGATCGTCGTGGATGCCGGCAGGCATCTCAATCAGATCGTGTCGCTCGACGCCGCGGCGCGGACCGTGCGCGTGCAGCCGGGCGTGGTCCGCAACGACCTGAACCGGTTCCTCGCCCCGCACGGCCTGTTCTTCGCGCCGGCGACCTCGACCGCCTCGTGGGCGATGATCGGCGGGATGGTGGGCAACAACTCGTGCGGCTCGAACTCCATCGCCTGGGGCACCACGCGGGACCACCTGGTCCGGGTGCGCGGGTTTCTGGCCGATGGCAGCGAGGCGACCTTCGGGCCACTCTCGCCGGATGCGTTCGCGGCGAAGTGCGACGGGCCCGACTCGCTCGAGACCCGTCTTTATAGGATGGCGCGAGATCTGCTCGGCGACCCGGCGACGCGGGAGACGATCCGACAGGCGTTTCCCCGGCCGGAGGTGACCCGTCGCAACACGGGTTACGCGCTCGATGCCCTGATGGATGCCGCGGCCCTCAATCCCGCGAGCGACCGGCCCTTCAATTTCTCAAAACTCCTGGCCGGCTCCGAGGGCACGCTCTGCTTCGGCGTCGAATATGAGTTGAATCTGATCCCGCTGCCGCCGTCGGGAGCCCTGCTCTGCGTCCACTGCGGGAGCGTGGACGAAGCGCTGCGGGCGACGCTCGTCGTGATGCGGCCCGACCGCGACCCCGCCGCCCGGGCCACCGCCTGCGAACTGATCGACGACAAGATCCTCTCCTGCACGAAGGACAACCTCGAGCAGGCCAGGAACCGCGCATTCGTGGTGGGCGATCCCGGCGCGGTGCTCGTGGTCGAGATGCGGCACGCCGACGAGGCCGTGCTCGCCGCCAGACTCCGCGGCCTCGAGGCCGAACTGCGGCAGGCCGGCCTCGGCTACGCCTATCCGTTGCTCGCCGGGGCGGCGGCCCAGCAGGTGTGGGAGCTGCGGCGGGCGGGGCAGGGGCTGATCAACAACCTGCCGGGCGACAACAAGCCCCGCGAGATCGTCGAGGACACGGCCGTGGCCGTCGCCGATCTCCCCGCCTACATCGCGGAGTTCGATCGGCTGCTCGCCGAGAAGTATGGAATCGAGTGCGTGCACTACGCCCATGCCGGCGCTGGCGAACTGCACATGCGGCCGCTCTTCGACCTGCGGACCACGGCGGGCCTGGCGATGTTTCGCTCAGTGGCCACCGACGTGGCGGCGCTCGTGAAGAAGTATCGCGGCAGCCTCTCCGGCGAGCACGGCGACGGCCGGCTGCGGGGCGAGTTTGTCCGCACGATGGTCGGCGACGAGTGCTACGAGCTCTTCCGTCGCGTGAAGCGGGCCTTCGATCCCGACGAGATCTTCAACCCCGGCAAGATCGTGGACCCCCCGCCGATGGACACGCAGCTGCGAATCCTGCCGGGCGAGCCCGAGCCGCGGCACGAGACGGTGTTTCGGTTCGCCGCGGCCGGCGGGATCCTGCGGGCCGCGGAGAAGTGCACGGGCGTGGGGCAGTGTCGCAAACCCGCGGCGGCCGGTGGCACCATGTGCCCGAGCTACATGGCGACACTCGACGAGGAGCACACGACGCGGGCCCGGGCCAACGTGCTGCGGCAGG
>JBJTPO010000334.1:0-6260 GCA_046075145.1 Planctomycetota bacterium | reverse complement strand
AAGATCGAGCGGTCCGGCGTGGACGTGGCCGCCTTGGGCGCCACGCTCCAACGGGACGGCGCCGCGGCCTTTGTGAAGAGCTGGGACGAGCTGCTCGGCGTGATCGAGGCCAAGTCCCGGGCCGTGAGAAAGGGAGCCTGACATGAGCGTTGCCAAGCCTTCCCTGAGCCGAACCTCGCTGCCGGAGTGGCGGGCCGTCGCCGACCACGCCGCCGCCACCGGCCACCTCCCGTTGCGGGAACTCTTCGCCGCCGACCACCACCGGGCCGAGCGGCTCTCGTTCGAGGCCTGCGGGCTGTTCGTGGATCACTCGAAGCAGCGTCTGAACGACGGCACGCTGCCACTGCTCGTGCAGCTGGCCCGGGCCTGCGGCCTCCGCGCGCGGATCGACGCGATGTTCGCCGGTGCGCGGATCAACGCCACTGAAAATCGGGCTGTGCTCCACGTGGCGCTTCGGGCCCCGCGTGGGGAGACGATCGTCGTCGACGGGGCGAACGTGGTGCCCGGCGTCCACGAGGTGCTCGACCGGATGGTGGACTTCTGCGACCGTGTCCGCCGGGGCGAATGGCTCGGCCACACGGGCCAGCGGATCCGAAACGTCGTGAATATCGGGATCGGCGGGTCCGATCTTGGGCCGGTGATGGCCTCTACGGCCCTGCGGCATTACGCCGACCGCACACTGACATTCCGGTTCGTCTCCAACGTAGACGGTACCGACTTCGCGGAGGCCGTGCACGTCCTCGACCCGGCCGAGACTCTGTTCATCGTGTCGTCGAAGACCTTCACCACCCAGGAGACGCTCGCCAACGCCCGCACGGCCCGTGCCTGGTCGCTCGCCACCTTGCGGGACGAGACCGCCGTCGCCAAACACTTCGTGGCCGTCTCGACGAACGCCACCGAGGTGGCCGCCTTCGGGATCGACACCGCCAACATGTTCGGCTTCTGGGACTGGGTGGGCGGCCGCTACTCGATGGACTCGGCGATCGGCCTCGCGACGATGCTGGCGATCGGGCCAGAGCGGTTCGGCGAGTTGCTCTCCGGCTTTCGTGAGATGGATGAGCATTTTCGGTCGGCCGAGTTCGAGCGGAACCTGCCCGTGCTCCAGGGCCTCGTCGCCGTTTGGAACACGACCTTCCTCGGCGCCCACACGATCGCCGTGCTCCCCTACGATCAGTACCTGTCGCGGTTTCCCGCCTATCTGCAGCAGCTCACAATGGAGAGCAACGGCAAGCGGGTCACGCTCGCCGGCCGGGTGATCGACGACTACGAGACCTGCCCGGTGTACTGGGGGTAGCCGGGCACCAACGGCCAGCACTCCTTCTATCAGCTGATCCACCAAGGCACGCGGTTGATCCCGTGTGACTTCATCGGCTTCCTCAAGTCGCTCAACCCTCTGGGCCGGCACCACGATCTCCTGATGGCCAACTGCTTCGCCCAGGCCGAGGCCCTGGCCTTCGGCAAGACGACCGCCGAGGTCCGGGCCGACGGCGTGCCGGAGGATCTCGTCGCCCACAAGACCTTCCCCGGCAACCGGCCGAGCAGCACCATCCTGGCCGAGCGGCTCACCCCGCGGATCCTGGGGAGCCTCGTGGCGCTCTACGAGCACGCCGTGTTCACGGCCGGCGCGATCTGGGACGTCAACCCGTTCGACCAGTGGGGCGTGGAACTGGGCAAGGTGCTGGCCAACCGGATCGTGCCGGAGCTCGAAAGCGGCACCGAGCCCGCCCTCGATCACCACGACCCGTCCACGGCGGCGCTGATCAAGCGGTATCGGGGCCGGTAGCAGGACGGGATCAGGCGCCCGTCACGGGCCCCGTCGCATCGTGACCGTGATCTCGCCGTCGTTGTCGCCCAGCTCCGTCCAGGCATCGGTGCACCGAAGGAAGAGCTGTCCGGCGGCCGGCGGCTCGAGCGTGGCCTTCGCGCCGAGCGGGATCTCCGGAGTGAGCGTGTAGTCGGTGAACACGGCCGCCACCAGCCGGCCGCGGCCATCGGCCTCGCCGTCGGCGTCGAGCGGCTGCCCGGCCGGCGCGATCGTCCAGGTGCCGTCGGCGACGATCTCGAAGCGGTCTCCCGATTCCACGAGTACCTTCGCCGGCTGCCAGCCCGCCTTGGCCTTGACCTTCACCTTCGCCTCAGCGGAATCGGCCAGCCGCTGAAACTTCGCCTGCCACGGCCAGGCGGTCAGGTCCGACCGGTAGCCGTTGCCGAGCGTCCGCAGGAACTGGTCGTACTCGAACGAGACCTGGGGGGCGACCGGACCGTAGACGCTCTCGAATGAGACCCCGTCGCGTTCCTCCATCAGCGCGATCGCCAGCGGCACGAACCGGTTGGAGTAGTTGGGGTTGTTCGCCAGCAGGTGGCAGAGCGCCCACCGCCAGGCATAGTCCTCCCAGGTGCCGGCCTCGGTGCGGCCCGGCACGGCGATCTCGAGCAACTTCCGCTTGGGGGTCGCGTTCTGGAGATAGCCGACCACCGGCGCAGGCAGTTCGATCGTCGGGTCGCCCTCCCGCCAGTAGTTTCCAAGCTCGGCCAGCCCCTCGGCCAGCCAGGTGGGGCCGGTCGAGCCGAACGCCAGGTGGCAGATCCCGTGGACACACTCGTGCTGGATCACGCCGTGGTCGGCACATGAATAGAGGCGGGCGTGCCGCTGATCACCCAGCCGCGAGTTGACGCACACCCCCTCGCCCCGGCGAATCTTCTCCACGCCGAAGCGATCGTCGATCATCCCGTCGGGAAACTTCACCAGGTCGCGGGCCACGAAGCCCTCCACCACGCCCGTCATTCGCCGGCCGAGAAACTTCTCGAGCGCCGACACCATCCGCTCAAGCTTGAAGCTGATCACGGCCCATTCCCGGTCCGAGACGTCGGTCATGAAGGCGAAGTGCGCCGACCGCGCCAGCCGGGGCTGGGCCGGCGGATCGGCGGAGAGCCGCTGGAACTTCCGCTCCAGGGCCTCATCTCCCTTGTCGGCCACCTTGGCGGCCGCGGCGTTCTCAACCTCGAGGGATCTGGCCACGAGTTCTCCGCCCTGGAGCCGGATCGCGGTCAGGCCGACCACGCGGGCCCCGGGTTCGATCCGGGCAGGGTCGTCGCTCGTCAGCCGGGCGATGGCCCCCTCGGCGAGCGGAGCCGCCAACACGGTCTTCCGGTTCCACGCTTTGTCACGGGGAATTTCCACGACCAGCTTCTTGGCGTTGACCGTCTTCACGGGCGCGGTGATCTCCCGCTCGATCGCCAGTTTCCGGCCGGCGGACGGCTTCGGCTCGGCGGCCGGCTGATCGGCTGCGTCGGTCACGCCGAAGGCGATCTCGCCGCCTTCAAGCGCGATGACCTCGGCCACGTCACCGTCGGACTTCCCGGCTTGATCCATCCGACAGCGGAACCGGACCGCCTGCCCGGGCTTCAGGCCCGCCGCGGGGAACTCGGCCCGCACGGTCACCTCGACCGGGGCGGCCAGCAGCGTCCCGTCGGCCAACGCGATGCCCTGCTGCTTCTTCCCCTGGACGCGGATCCTCCACGACGTTCCGGCCGAGTCGCGAACCGTCAGGCCGTCGCTCGTCACCGTCTCGACCGTCCCCGCAAGCGTCACCTCCCCAATGGCGATCACCTGCGCAACGCCCGGCTCCGTCGCGAGGCTGCCGCCAACGATCCCGAGGAGGGCCGCGATCCAGATTCGCATGGCGTCCATCCTGCGACCGGGTGAGAGGAGGCGAGGAGCCGTCCGGATCGGGGAGTGTATGATGCGGGTTTCCCGCTCGGCAATGCCAACCTGATTCATGCGCACGATCGAGATCTACGACACCACGCTCCGCGACGGCTCCCAGGGGGAGGGCGTGAACTTCTCCCTCGAGGACAAGTTGGCGATCGCCCGGCGGCTGGCCGAGGTGGGCGTGGACTACATCGAGGGGGGCTATCCGCTCTCGAATCCCAAGGACGCCCAGTTCTTCGAGCGGGCCCGGGCCCTCGATCTCGGCCGCTCCAAGGTGGTCGCCTTCGGCATGACCCGCCGCCGCGGCATGGCGGCCGCCGCCGACCCCGGCATGAAGGCGCTGCTCGACGCGGCCACGCCGGTGGTCACCATCGTCGGCAAGACCTCCGCCTTCCATGTGGCCGAGGTGCTGGGCGTGTCGCGTGAGGAGAACCTCGCCATGATCGACGACACGATCGGCTTCCTCACGAGTGCGGGCCGCGAGGTGTTCTACGACGCCGAGCACTTCTTCGACGGCTGGAAGCTCGACCCGGCCTACGCCGCCGAGACCCTTCTTGCCGCGGCCCGGGCCGGGGCGACCCGGGTCGTGCTCTGCGACACCAACGGCGGCACGCTTCCCGACGAGGCGGCCGCGCTCACGCGGGCGGCGGCCACGGCGCTCGCCGCCGCCGGCACACCCGTCGCGCTCGGCATCCACTGCCACAACGACTGCGATCTGGCCGTCGCCAACACGCTCGCGGGCGTCACGGCCGGCGCCATGCAGGTGCAGGGCACGATCAACGGGATCGGCGAGCGGTGCGGCAACGCCGATCTGGTCTCGGTCGTGGCCAACCTGGCCCTCAAACTCCCGGGCTACGCCGTGCTCGGCGGCACGGGCACGGCCCACCTCACCGAGCTGTCCCGTTTCGTCTACGAGACGGCCAACATGTCGTACCGGCCGGGCCAGCCCTTCGTGGGCGCAAGCGCCTTCGCTCACAAGGGAGGCATGCATGTCCACGCGGTCGCCAAAGCGGCCGAGTCGTACGAGCACATCCGGCCCGAGGCCGTGGGGAACTCCCGGCGGGTGCTCGTCAGCGAACTCTCGGGCCGATCCAACATCACAGCCCTCGTGACGCGGCCCGACGTCAAGAACGATCGGGCACTGCTCGACAAGGTGCTTGCGGAGGTCTGCCGGCTGGAGAACGAGGGCTGGCAGTTCGAGGCGGCGGGGGCTTCGTTCGACCTGCTGGTGGACCGGCTGGCCGGCACCTTCCAGCCGCTCTTTTTGCGCGACCATTACAACGTGGACGTGGAGAGCCGGGGCGACGGCGACATCCGCACGCTGGCGACGGTGAAACTGGTGGTGGCGGGCAGCCCGCGGCACGAGGTGGCCGAGGGGGACGGCCCGGTCAACGCCCTCGACGCCGCCCTCCGCAAGGCGCTCGAGCCGGTGTATCCGGCGCTGTCGCGGATGCACCTCGTGGATTACAAGGTTCGCGTGATCAATGCCCAGGAGGGCACGGCCGCCAAGGTCCGCGTCTCGATCGAGAGCACCGACGGGGACCGGGTCTGGGGCACCGTGGGCGTCAGTGAGAACGTGATCGAAGCCTCGTGGCTCGCGCTCGCCGACGCTTTTCACCACTTCCTGGCGACCGTGCGGTGAGCGTGCCGGACCAGCCTCTGCCTGCCGGGCCGAGCCCGGCTCGGCTCCCCGATGTCGGCTTCATCGGCACGGGCAACATGGGCGGGAGCATGGCTGGGCACTTGCTCGCCGCCGGCCACCGGCTGCATGTCTTCAACCGCACGCGGTCGAAGGCCGAGCCGCTCGTCGCCCGCGGGGCGGTCTGGCACGACTCCCTGGCCGCTGTCGCCGCCGCGGCCGAGGTGGTGATCACGATGCTGGGAGGGCCCGCCGACGTCGAGGAGATCTACTTCGGAGACGGTGGAGGGAATGCGGCTGGACAGGGCGTGATCGCCGCCGCCCGGGCCGGCACCCTGCTCATCGACATGACCACGTCGAGCCCGAAGCTCGCCGCGCGGATCGCCGCGGCGGCGGCCGGTCGTGGCCTGGCGGCGCTCGACGCACCGGTTTCCGGCGGCGACATCGGCGCGCGGAACGCGGCGCTCGTGATCATGGTCGGCGGTGACGCCTTGGCCTTCACCCGGGCCCGCCCCCTCTTCGACCTCATAGGCCGCTCGGCCACACTGCTCGGGCCCGCGGGCTCGGGGCAGCGGTGCAAGCTGGCCAACCAGGTGGCCGTGGCGGTGGGGATGGTCGCCTGGTGCGAGGCGCTGGCCCACGCCCGGGCCGGCGGCCTCGACCCCGCGGCCGTCCAGCAGGTGATCGCCGGCGGCGCCGCGGGCAGTTGGGCGCTCACGAACCTGGCGCCACGGGCCCTGGCCGGCGACTTCGCGCCCGGCTTTCTCGTCCGCCACATTCTCAAGGACATCCGCGTGGCCCGCGAGGCGGCAGCCGAAGGGGTCGCGAGCTTCCCCGGCCTCGCGGTGGCCGAGCGGCTGTATCAGCAGCTCGCCGACACGGGGCACGGCGACGAGGGCACGCAGGCCC